>JAUSHB010000016.1 GCA_030648955.1 bacterium | reverse complement strand
CCCACTCCCATAAAGCACATCTTTCTCAACGGCAACATGCTTGCTACCGTACAGGGAGGATGGGGGAATGGAATACTCTACTACGACCACACCGATCACTTAACGGGGAGCAACATCGTTTCAGACAGTGGAGCTCATGTTGCAGAGTTAACCGATTACCTGCCCTATGGATCGATACGGACAGATGACAGAATCAATGGGTGAATTTGGAAGCCTTGAATTTGGAAGCAAGGCTTCCAAATTTTATATAGTAAAGCCCCAAACGCGTAAGCGTTTGGGGCTTTTAAAGATTTTTTATGGCGCATGTTTACGCCGGAAAGGGGATTGATTCTTCAATGAGGATGCACACATTGGGAGGATTTGACGTGTTGATATGGATGTTTTCGTAACCAGAATTTTTCATACCATCGAAAACTTCTTGCGCCGTGAATCCCTCGCTGCGGAGCACGTGTATCAATTTTACTATTTGACTATTTTGTGGCGGAAGCTCTAGCGGAATAACTTGTGTCTTAAGTTCCCTAATTCTTTTACCGATTTCTTTCATTTCTGTCTCCAAAATAAGTGATTTATTCCAACCACCAAACTACTCTATTTCACTCCAACAGTCAAGCTGTATACGCTTTTTGTCATCCCAAATCACAAAAGATATGCTACAATTTATCTATGTCTCAACTGCACATCAAACCCCATAAAGATGAACAAGGAAAAAACGACACGTCATTTATTTCAATTGTTTTTTCAGGGAACGGATTGATGTCGCTCGGCATTATTTTTTCGTTGGCGATTATCGTGTGGGTTCTCCAAGTGTTAAGCGAAATCATTGTTCACAGCATGAAGGGAAGTAGTTTCATTATTCCCATTATTTCAAGCTTTATTCTTTTCTTGGTTGGGAGATTGTTTTGGAAAGAAGGTAAAAAAACAGATACTTCAAAATATGAATTTATCACCGTGGCGGCTCATCGCTTGAGGACGCCGTTGACGAGGCTTGGCTGGATGATCACTGGTTTGCGTGATGAAGTTTCAACGCAAAATGGTAAAAGCCTTGCGGACGATGCCAACAAAACAGCAATTGAACTCACCAGTATCACCAACCAACTCCTCACTGCCGCAGAAGCAGGGGAGTCGTCGCTCTACTACAGCTACATTCCTCACGAAGAAGATCTCGGTCTCATTGTTCGACAGGTAATCGGTGAATATGCGATTGGTGCCATGAAAAAAAATATTGAAGTACTTATTTCCGCACCGACCGATTTACCTAAGGTATATGTCGATCGGGATCGTATTCGAGAAGCAATCGGCGCACTTCTTGAGAATGCCATTCTCTATACCTCAACACAGGGGAGAATCGAGGTAGTTATAGTAAAAGAATGGAAACATCTCAAGGTTTCTGTAAGGGATAATGGAATTGGGATTTCAAAAAGTGAGATTCCTTATGTTTACACAAAATTTTTCCGTACCAAAGATGCTGTTGCAAAAGATGCCGATCGGGCAGGACTTGGACTTGCAATCGCTAAAGATATCGTTCAACGCCATGGTGGGGAAGTGGGCGTTGAGTCAAAAGGTACCAACCAAGGAACCCAATTTTGGTTTACATTTCCTATATCACATCAGGAATAATGGACGTAATAATTACCCTGCGGCAAGTCGCGGGGTAATTAACGGTACTTATTATATACCTTTAGTCATGACCAGAAGTATATAATGATATAATTTTCCAGTGATGTTCTAATGAGATGAATTCTCCTGTAATGTGAGAAGTTCCGAAAATTTCTCCTGAACTTTTTTGAGCTTTGGGTTGATAATCATTTGGCAATACGTCTGTTCGGAATTTCTTGCGTAATAATCATGATGATAATTCTCGGCTGTATAAAATTTCCCTAATGGCTCGAGCGTAGTGACGATCGGTTTTCCATCGGGATGCGAGGAGTTTAGTTCCTTGATAAAATTTTCTCCCTCGGCTTTTTGTGTTTCATCGGCATAAAAAATAACCGATCGATATTGCGTTCCCACATCATTTCCTTGTCGATTTAATGAGCTTCCGTCATGGGTCGCAAAAAATACGGTGAGCAGGTCACGGTAAGTAATTTGTTGCGGGTCAAATAGAATATGCACAACTTCCGCATGTCCAGTGGTGCCATCACATACATCCCCGTAGTTTGGGTTTTCTTTTGTTCCGCCGGTGTATCCGGGAGTCACTGATGATACTCCTCGAAGCATTTTAAATACTGCTTCAGTACACCAGAAACAGCCACCGCCAAACACTGCAATTTTAGATAGGTGTTTAGTAGTATTGTTCATATATAAAAAAATTATTTTTTAGCGCATCTCCATGGCATTTCGTCCGTGGTCTTTCACTTGCGCATCAAACCACACGTGGATTGCAGAAATTAGATCAGGATCTTTTGATGAATAAACGATTTCCGCTCCATTGGGTAAGGCGTGATAGGTAAAAGTAATTTTTGCCGCGCCCTTACGCAGATCACTAACTCCCGGCATATTGTCGCCATGGATCGTCATTGGGTCTTCAAAATTCCCTTGGCGAAAATTATCCACCTCATATTTGAGATGCGCTTGAACCAAGTCAATTTGCTCCGTATTAGTGAGGTCTTTCACAAAAACTTGCTCAATACCGCCATCGGGGAGTTGTTTAAAAACATGCGTTGTTTTTTCAAGGGAAAATGGCATAACGCGCGAACCCATTTCATGGACCATTACTTGTTTATTGGATAGAGAATACTCTTGATATAATAGAGTGCCTCCTATAATCACTAAGACGATTCCCACTAAAATTAAATATTTTTGTGTAATCATGGTAGAGAATAGTATATATTTTCTCTCCAAAAACCACAATTTAAAACGTTACGCAAAAAGCTCATCAATTTCGTTTGTACTAAGCGGCCGTGTTTCACCAGTCTTTATAGTACCAAGCGAGATATGCCCAATACGAACACGTTTGAGTGATGTGATTGTATATCCGAGGTCTCCGAGCATAACACGAATCTGATGGCGCTTTCCTTCATGAAGAATGATTTTGATGGTGTGTGAATCAACGAGGGTTGCATTTGCAGGGAGGAGTTTTCCCAGTGCGTCCGTATTCATTCCTTTTTTAAATATTCCGACAATCCCTGCGCGTAGGTTTTCTCGAACGGTTGCCACGTATTCTTTTTCAAATTGCGCATCGCCCCCGAGAATTTTTGTGGTCACCCTGCCATCGTTGGTGAGAATAAGAAGCCCCTCCGACATTTTGTCTAAACGTCCGACAGGGAAAAGCCCTTTCTTCTCCCAGTCAACAATGACGCTTTTGTCTCCCGGAAGTCCTTGCGTGGGGAGTCCTCGTGGCTTGTGATATGCCAGGTAAATATATTTTTTAGGGTGTGGCTGGTTTAAGACAATCTTGTCACTTTCATGAACAAGCATACCTGTTTTTGCAACAGCACCATTGACGAGTACTTTCCCTGTAGAAATAAGCTCATCGGCTTCCCGACGTGAGGCAAATCCTTTATCGCGAAGATATTTATTGATGCGAATCGGATAGATGATTGAGTTCATCCATCAACAATACCGCAAATACGTGGAATGTAAAATAGAAATTTAATTTGCCCAGATGACGAATGTGAAAACTCTCTGTCCCTTGCCCAAGTCGCGTTCATAGAGAGAATTTTTTCCGTCTTTTGATTTTCGCACTTCCTTGCCCCATTCCTCCGATGATTCTGCGGAGGTGTCGTTGTTGTTGCTATTATTTCGTCCCCATGTTGGAGATATCGCGCTTGCAATCGTTGTGATCGTGTCGAGATGGCTATAAATAAAATCAAGCTCGTCGTAGTCATGCGTATTCGGGTGCTGATTCGGCGTTGGGTCATTTGTGTAATCCATGCATGTACCAAGCGGAGGATTATCAAAGATTTCATCTTGATGATCAAGACCAAATACATGTCCAATTTCTTGACACATAACAAGATTTTTCCATGCCGGAGTGTTGTATTTTACGGAATTAAAGTAGGTGTCATTTAATTTAACCGTTCCCTTGGTAATATGATTTCCACTTGTGGAGATCGATGCCACACCAAGCCAGCCATTGTTGCCGTATTTGCTGTTACACACTTCAACGCGACCATTTACTGCCTTGCAATTTTTTGGATTTGTCTGACCTGTTGTTATGTTTGTATTGAGTACCGAAGATGTATTCCAGTCACTTAATGAAATCGCGAGGTGTGTATCCCACACTGAAGTAACATTGTCACCAAGTTGCACGGTGAATGGATTTGCGGTTCGTGCCCAATGATAATTTGCCCATGCGTGACTTGCATATGCAATGGATGCAAATGCGCCAATAGATGCGAGAACAAAGGTTGATACAAGAATTTTTTTAGTGCGCGATGTAAGCGACATGACGTTAATGTAGAATATGAATAAATTATTTATATATGAATCTTATCCGCAAATTGTCCAATGAAAGGTAGGGGAACTTCTTTGCCGTTGATCGCGTTCATAATTCCTATGACAAATAGCACCAATAGTCCAATATTCAATATCCATGCGAACATGTAAATCATAAGTACTCGCGAGATGATCATGACACCCACCGAAGCGATGAATAGCACAAGACCTTGTTTGACGTGGTATTTCACAAACGGATCATTTTTTGCATCTGTCAAAAGTGGAATAAAGAAAAGAATATAAGCGACGATTGCCATGCCGGTATTTTTCCCCCTGCTTCCTTCTTTTGTCTCCGATGGACTTGGTGTTGTTTCTGGCATAAATATTAGATTATTTATTAAGCACCCATTATATCAAATTAGTTAGTATCATGTAAACAAGCATGGTGGAGAAGAAAATTATACTACGAGAGAAGCATTTTTTGTAAATAAAATGCCGCGGTGTTTGCACGCCGCGGCCGAAGAGACTTTTTTTAAAGTTTAAAGACATCCTTTGAGGAATTTATACGGACGAAATCCCCTGCTTTCAATGCGCCTTATGACTTCTTTCATACTTGGGTATTCCTCGGATAAGTCACAAAGAGTTTTGTACGCAGTATGTGCCAATTCTTGATTGGTATAATTTCTTGCGCTACGCCCAAGAACCATAGCGTGAGGAGCAGGGGAGATTGCCACAGGTCCCAATCCATCAGGTTCTATCATGCGTCGCCAGATTTCATTTCCTACACCATGTTTCCCGGCAAGTTTTGCAAGTGGTACTAATGCCTTGAGAAAAACCTCAAAATCTGTTCCCTGATTTCGTAATGGTTGATTCGCCGTATTTCTTTCTGTGATCATCGGAATTTCTCCAAATAGGTAGTTGTTCGGCACGAAAAGAGCAAGAACTATTTTTAGACTACTCGTGTTTAGCGGGTATGTCAAACTTTCGTTGAGATTGATTTCGCGAAGGAAAAAATCTACTCAAAATTATTTAGTAGCATCAAGAGCTCGTTCAATCTCTGATCACAAATTTTTGAGCAAGGGGATAAACATCGAACAGGGGCTAAGGTTCAAAAGAAATATTATCCAAATAAAGTCCCTGCGAAGCATCACGGCTCGAAAAAATAATGTCATTGATGATACTATTTTCCGCTCCCAAGCGAGAGAGGGGTATGGAAATTTTTTGGAAATTATCGTAATCTCCTATGTTTTTGACATAGTCACCCAAGGTTATTTTATTGAGCTCTGTCTCGGTAGTATTTTTCGTTTGAACATAGATCGTATCTTGTAGTGCTTGGCCTTTCGCCCAAAATGTTAAGTAGTGATAGGAATAGGTGTGCATGCCTTGTTCTTGGCGAAAAAGGACGCTTTCGCCCGCTTCTCTAAACGTTGTTTGAATTGAGGGGGAATCACTCAAACCATCTTTGTGATAAATACGCGTATCGGCATTCACGGTTGGCATGTCCCACCCATTTTGGAATTTATCAGTGAATACATCCGGAGCGTAGGTGTCTCCTAACCCGGAAGTCGGACGATGGGTGGGTTGGCCGGTAAAAATTAAATTATCGATATAGATCTCTTCTGGTTTTTGGCTTTGGAACACAATTTGAGATACCACAGTTCCGGATGCTTTAAAGGGAATGAAGCTGATATACATTTGTGCGTAATCTTTGGTGATTTTCCCTGCGTATAAATAACGGGATATGTTTTGACTTCCAAGCTTATTGCCTTTGGCATCATATAAAATGAGATTTATCTCCTCATCTCCGATGTTTCCTGCAATATGAACATCAATACCATCATATGCTTTTATGTCTACTCCGGTGTCGTTCTTAAATCGAACTTCTCCTTGCGCGTCATTAAATATCATCTGGATTGCATATGCACCATTTCGGGGGGATTTTATATCGGCATGTGCGGATGATGTTTCAATCGTCCAGCCGGAAAGTAGTTCGTCAAGAAAAATAAATGGTGAGGTTGTCGGATTTGGTTTTTGTATAACAGACACTACCTGCGCAGATTGATTTTTTTCTTGATTGTTTTGGTTGTCGTTATTGTGCAATGTCTCATCATTTGCGCTGGCAGGAGAGAGTGTTTTAGTCAAAGAAGTATCAAGGGTTGTTTTTACTGTTTTAGCCACTTCGCGTAACGCGTTCTTTTGTGCCGGTTCATTTGACGCAGTCTCTTTCACGGCAGTAGTGGGGGGTTCAATGATCTTCCTCGTCATCACAGCATCCTTTACGGGCGCTGAAAGGGGCTGTTCTGCACTCCCATACATCGCTTTTACGAGGAAAAACCCAGGGAGGGCTGACATAATAAACGTTGCGGTGAATATGAATTTCTTGAACACGTGTACTTTATAACATAAAGTACAAAGAAGTCAATTTTTTAATCCTGAATTCTAACCTGAAACGCAACACTCATATTACTGATCAAACAGTGTTACAAGAAACTCATCGATCTCGCGCTGAGTGATGTCGTAAAAATTTTTATTTTCGCTATGTAACTTAAGCGCCAAACCTTTGCCAACAAATCTCCAATGCCACGGCTCAAAAATATAATAGCCATTGTTTTTAGGATAGGAGAGGACGAAACCATATTTGTATGCGTTTTGAACGAGCCATGCATAGCCATCTGTATTTTCAAATGCGGTAAAATTTATTCCAAGTTTGGCTGTTGTAAAATCTATTGTTGTACCGAGTTGATGTTCGGAGTATCCTTGATCCGCAGAAAATTTATTTGCTCCGGATCCATAGGTGAAGGTGTATGCTGATTTGAGCGTGCTTTGTATACCAAATGAACGATATGCGGAAATAATTTTTAGATCAATATTTTGATTGCTTGCATCGTCGAGCATTTTTTGTAAAAAGGGCAACGTCTCACCGGATAACGATTGTTCTTTTTCCATTTCGTACATATATTGAGGTGCAATGGGTAGTAGATTTTTGGGAGCATAGTTCTCATTCAAAAAATAAACGCGCGAATACTTTTTGAGGAGTTCTTTGTCTGTGTCTGTTAATTTTTTAAGCGTGCCAACAGTACTCGCCATAAATTGCACTTGCGCTTCCATTCCATCTACGAGTTCGCGTTCCTGGCGGAGGTCTTGCTCGAGGTTGTTTCGATCGCTTTGTGTTGCGGCTAGGATTTGCTTTACTGAATCAATATTTTCAAGAAGTATCTGCGACTGTGTTGCAAATTCTTGTTTTGTTTTTGCGAGCTCTTCTTCAAGCGCTATTTTTTCTTTGGTAAGTTTAAAATCCTGGTAGCCCAAATATCCCGTCGCACCGATAAGGGCGACAAGTATTGCCACAATGAGAGAAGCATACCCCGTGTTCATTTCTTGAGGATTCATAGGGGTTATTATATCCAATAGCGGACCTATCGCGCAATGACATTTGTTCACAATATTACATAAAGAGAGGTATACTATAAGCAGTTTAATCATCTAATTACTAAAAATCATGAAATCAGTAACACGCACAGTTCTTATTGTGGCGATGGTTCTCGTTCCGGCAACTCTCTTTGCGCTTGAGCTCCGTGTGGGAGAGCAGCCAAGCATATCTTCAGGTGAGCGTATCGAGGGCGATACGTATATTGCAGGTGGAAGCGTGCAAAGCTCCGGCATTATTGAAGGAGATCTCATTGTCGCGGGAGGAAGCATTTTGATAAACGGAAGTGTGTTGGCAGATATCATTGCAGTTGGGGGGAACATCACCATATTGGGAACCGTGGGAGATGATGTTCGTGTCGCTGGCGGTAATATTATTATAAGTGCCCCAATAGGTGGTGACCTCGTGGTGGGTGGCGGGCAAGTACAAATCACCGGGGCTGGTGTAGACGGAGATCTTCTTGTTGGCGGGGGAGTTGTTCATATTGACGCGCCTATCAAGGGGAATATCCACATTGGTGGAGGTGAAATATTTTTGAATGCGCCAGTGACCGGTAATGTGGAATTTAATGGTGATAAACTTACGCTTGGTAAATCGGCGAATATTGGGGGAGATCTTACATATCGCGCGAAAAAAGAAGCAGTAATTGAAGAAGGCGCAGTGGTACAGGGTGGTACAAAATATGAATCATGGGAAAATGCGCGAGAGGGCTATAAAAGTCCACTCCCGGTGATACTCTCGATCTTTGTTCTCGGAAAATTCTTTGCGCTTCTTGTGTGCTCACTTCTCTTGGGGCTTTTCTTTCGTCGCTATGCGAACGAACTCGTGCAAAAGGCGGTTGCACAGCCGCTTCTTGAGATCGGTCGCGGTTTTGTGACATTGATTGTTCTTCCTGTGGCATCAATGCTTCTCTTTGTGACTCTTGTTGGCATCCCACTCGGAATTTTAGGCATGGTAAGTTTTATTGGCGCGATCGTTTTCTCTTTGATCGCTGTCCCGATTGTCTTGGGTAGTGTTGCGCAAAAATGGATATTCAAAGGAGACCATTATGAAGTTTCGTGGAAAACAATCCTTCTTGGTGCGGTGCTCTATGCCATCTTAGGGGTAGTTCCTTTTGTTGGCTGGATCATTGCCTGCGGGTTTATGCTCCTTACACTTGGAGCGGCAGTGAATATTAAATGGGGGCTTGTGAGGACTTGGCGGTAACACCTGTTTGAGTTTTTTTGTCTACTGTAATTATAAAAAAACCGCCCCGAGTTTCTGGGGGGCGGTTTTTTTTACTCGTTTACCTCTTCGTTATCGGGACGATTATGGTCCATAAGTTCTTCAAGTGTGTACCAACCCGCAAAACTAAGACATAACTGCACTGCGGTTAAATGGCTTCCTGTCTTTCTTTGTTTTTCAGGATCCAATGCGTATTCTTTAACTCCGTCACATAGAAAATGTGCGTGTGCAAGGAGCTCAGGCTTGGTAAGCGATTCGAAGGTTCTCTTCGCATCCATTCTGACCTTTGGTACTTCCGCAACACGAAGACGTTTCTCATACATTTCAATGATTAAGACAATTTTGCGAGGTGTCATTTCTGGCACTCCTTTCTGGTATCTAAGCCAATACTATGGATTACCTTCGTGAATGTCAAACAAACACCACAACATTCCAACATTCTGCAGAATGTTGGAATGTTGTGGTTATATTTTTATGATGGAATTGAACACAAGAGATTAAGCCCGGTCGCTTCATCGTATGCACGAGTCATTTCACCGGGGAGTTTTATAAGATGAATTTCACATGCGCCTGATATGTGAAGTGAGAAGATGTGGCCGCCCAATACCGAGAGATCTTTTCTTCCGAACGTGCCGTGTATGTGAATGATTCTCTCGTTTTTAAGTATCGCGATATTTCCGACAAGTGAAAGAATTTCAACATCTTCTCTTATGGTGTGCCGTTCAAACTTTTTTGTTGAGAGATTGTAATACGCAAGTTCAAGAACTTCCGCCGCGCCCAGTCCGGTAAAATATCCAGCTTTGATTTTTTCTTTATCCAAAAAAGCACGCAGGGAAGAAAGAAGTTCCTCTCCGCGTTCTATGTTGAGAATATGAGTATCTTTTTTGTGATAAGCGATAACCATAGAAACATTATACCAAAAAACGAAACCGCCCAAGTAGAAACGGTTTCTGTTGGGCGGTTTATATCACAGGACCTTGTGATTGTGTGGATTCGAACATGTCGGCATCCCACGTGAACCATTCCCCGTCTTTCTCGTGTAATTCTTTGCCGCAATATATACAGTTGGTAATGTCACGAGCACCGCGTGGTGCTTCACATTCCCCCGAGTTATCACAATGTGTCTCGTCTTCATTGTCGAACATTTGAATTCTCCAGTAACAAACCTATTCATCAGACTAATCTTTTCTTGAGTTACGTCAATCCCTGCTATTTATTTCAAATATACACACAAGAAATAGACGGGAAGACAGTATGGGATCTATGGTATATAATAGAATGGTCGAGTTTTAATATTAAAAATCGTTTAAATTCTCATTATGGTTAGAAAAGCAAATCCAGCGTTCTTAAAGCCACTCACCTTGTCTCCTGAACTTGAGGCTGTTGTTGGTAAAGGACCCATGCCGCGTTCTGATGTTGTTAAGAAAATCTGGGTGTATATCAAGAAGTTGGATCTTCAGAATCCAAAGAACAAAAGAAATATTTTGGCTGATGAAAAATTGAAAGCCGTATTCGGTGGTAAGGGCGAAGTTACGATGTTTGAAATGACAAAGCTTGTTTCTGCTCATATGAAATAATTTTTCGTGTATCTGAGAATCATTTCCACAAAACCCCCGCCTAAGGCGGGGGTTTTGTTTACCAATTGTTTTGTGGGTATGTTTTAATTCTATGTGTGTGCAAAAAGAAACCACCAGACAGAAGCGGGTTTCTGTCTGGCGGTCGAGCCCGGGGTTAATTCACGGGTTCTTGATAGATAAAGTCATTGCACGGATTTGGTTCTTCGCATCGTGCAAACCCGTTTTTAATCCAAAAATACTCACTTTGTTTTAGGATTTGCACAGCGCGAACACTTTTTAAATCATTGGACCGTGCCCATAGTAAGATAGTTTCAAGAGCCTTGCTTCCAAACCCATGCCTCCTATGACTCTCTGGTAATGTTGTCATATTTGTTATTACCAAATCAGCACCGCTGTAATCATTGAGAACGATACGCAGGGTCGTCACCCCTCTTTCAAAATGAAACCTAACGATGTACGCATCTTCAGTCGATCTATCCGCCGGTTCTACAGAAGCCCCATAATTTTTTAAAAGCTCTATAACTTTATTTTCCACCTCAGTGCTCCTTACACGTTGCAGTCTGGGACGATACTACGTCTTTCATGTTTAAAAAGCAAATCAGTTCTCCTTTTGCAATTCGTGTCGAGTTTTATTATGATTCCCTTGTAAATATTTTTAAATTACTACAACAATGAACGAACCCACATGAGTATCAATTACCAGATTTCTTCACAGCTGGTTCCAAGCTGTTGATTCTTTTACGTCACCAAGCAAGAGCAATTTCTGTTCACCCGTTCTTCATCTACTGTCTGCTATAGTAAATTTCATTAATCATTAACACTAAAAAATTCATGACTAAAACCTAAAACTACGGCGGTTATTGGGGGGGCAGTCATAATCATTGGGGGGATTGATTGTCTTCTATAGCATGGGAAACACAACCCTGTCTTCGACCAATTAGGCGCCTGTGTGCTTATTGCGATTATTAGGTTTATACAATGACAACCGAGTTAATTTCTCCGCCGGAGGCATTATTCAAGGTGTATACTATTACAAAAAGCAGTCTAATTAAATAAATACTATGACAAACATAACACAAAAAGATCAAGCTGTAGAAGAAGAAGATAAAGTAGCACGCGAGGCGGAAGAAAAAGCCGCCGGAGCCCATAAGGATGCCGCAGGAGATCATGAAAAAAAGGCAGGGGAGCATGTGGACAAAAAATAATTTCTCTATAGTCCGTTCACACATTGAAGCAATGATAAAACAAGAGTTAAGAAAAAGCGCGACACTTTGTGTCGCGCTTTTTCTTAATATCTCCATAAAAATCGGCAGAACATTTTGCAATTCATGCCAAGTTTTGTTATGATTCCCCTTGTAAATATTCACATATTCCGCGGTACCTGCCTGCCGCCTGCCTGCCGGTAGGCAGGGCAGGCAGGGCTCAGTACTGAGCATACCGCGGGAAAACAATATTCCGCGGTAGCTCAGTTGGTAGAGCGCCTCGCTGTTAACGAGGATGTCCCAGGTTCGAGCCCTGGCCGCGGAGTTTAGTGGTCATAAACAAAACAACATTCCATAAAGAAATGTTGTTTTGTTATCTGCTTTACAGATATTCGAACCAATGCTCACTCAAAGTTAGTTTACTTGTGTGAGAGAGAACGAATCGAGTTCAAGGTAACCAACGCTGTAGATGGTGTGGAATACCGTAAGAGCTATGGCATTTGCAGGGACTGTTATCTGACGCGTAACATTGGTCCAAGCAGGTGAGGCAGGGAGAGTAGTCAGGAACTGATAGCGCGTGCCAGAGGGTGTTTTATAAAATACACCAATCTCGTTCTTCACATTTGATTTGTATGAATCAGAGAATGTATAAGTTTTCCCACCAACAATTGGCACATCTTTGAAATACCATTTTGCATCACCGCTTGTATAGTTTGTGATCGCCACTTTTACGGCTTTGTTACCATCGGAGCCAATTGTTGGGTAAGTAAAAGTGCGTGTGTTTGTTCCCCAACCTCCCCGAAGCCAATTTTGGGGATTTCCGTTTCCTCCATTTATTTCAAATGACGGATTTTGAATAAGATTTAAGGCAGATAGTGGGCAATATTTTGTACCAGTTGTTTTCACGGTATTACTTGAAATCAATGTTTGGAAGTTCGAGAGCTCGAGCGCAGTAATTTTTGCCGTATTCGGAATTTCGAAGTTTCCGCAGCTGACGGCAGAATTTACACGTGCCCGCCATTTGACCCAACCAGACTCATTTGGAGTAAGTGTGTCTGCGTTCCAGATCAAGAGGCGCGTCGCCTCCGTGTAGAGTGGTTTTGAGCCGTATCCAGCTACTACATTTGCACTGTGCGATTCATCGAGAAACGTAAGTAGTGCGTAGGCGGTATCAGTCACTCTAACCCCGCCACCGGTGCAATTCGCGGTACCAATATTTTTGAAAGCAATTGTATAGGTCACTGTGTCGCCTGGGTTTGCGATGGATTTATCAACTTGCTTTTGAATTTCGAGTTTACATTCTTTAAGTGGAGTTGGTGGCGGAGGGAGAATATCGTTGTTAGTAATCGTACAAGTCTTGTTGGCGCCCGCGGAAAGTGTCACGCTACCACTCGAATCACAATCTCCGCTGAAACTCGACACATACGAGGCATTTGTATCTTCACTTACTATATACGTGCCAGGAGAGAGCGAATAAGAAGTTCCAGGTGCCGCAGTTCCAGCCGCTGGACTCCCTGCAACATCAGTCCCAGAAATTTTTACATGTAGATTAAAGGAAGAAATAGTTGTGGTGCCACTATTATCATTTATCACTTGCTTAATAACATGAAGAGTAGCGGGAACAGAAGGTGATGTGCATGTTGGTGCGGTAATTGTGTCAGTATCGGTCGTCACTGTTCCACCAAATGATAAGGCTCTTCCTATCCACGTAGTATTAGCACCCACGGTAATACCCGCATTGCCAATGACAGTTCCCATGAATGTGTTGTTTGCGCCAAGAGTCATTGCGGCGGCTGGAGTCCAAAAAACGTCGCAAGCTGATGCGTTGGTTGATGTAATAACCGCACCGGCCGGCGATGTAAGCGCACCAACAGGTCTGAAGATGTACGTTCCGCTACCGTTAAGAGCAAGCGGACCTCCTACGTCCATCGCCCCTGTGCTGCAGTACACCCCAGGAGTATATATACCAATAGGACCATGTGTCGTATCAGTAGAGAGATTGATTGCTCCGGGGGTGAACGTGAATGTACATGTTTGGCCATTGAGATTAGTTAGCGCATCACCTTGATCTGTGCCTGCCGTAGCATATGGGGCACCAGATCCGTAGTTCGTATGCACACCTAAAGGGGCAACTGCTGGTCCTGTGGTAAATCCGACATCTCCATTGATTGTGGTTACCGTAGTGTTGCTGTAGGTACTACCAAGAACACCATAAGTTACCGCTTCTCCTAGAGAAGGCGTTGTTGCGGCGAATGCGCTAATCGGTCCGGTGAGACCTAATATAAAGGAAACGGCCAACGCAGCTATTATTGAATTCTTATTAGACTTTGTCATGATTTTTGTTTATTAATGACTAACGTGGTTAATAATTTAGGGAGAATAATTGGACTTATTACGCATCCTTCTTTTACAAGAGCCGTCCCAGAAACGATGGGATTACAGCTCCCCATATACAAACTTATTCCATCCGCCCGGTGTAGGTTTCCCTTCGGTGTAGTCTTATTGGGGTGCTGGGATGTAAATTGTGTTTTCCTGGGCGTTAATCCATGTTCTAATAGCTCTCACTAGTCTGGAGTTTCTAAAAATCTAGCTTTTCTGGTATTGTATTTTTCTATTATCAATTATAAATATATAACACGATGAAAACTCTTAAATGCGATCTATGTGAAGTAACAGCAAAAGGTGAAACCTTTGAAGCATGGATGGAAGCACTTAAGCCTCATTATTTTGAGGCTCATGCTGATGTAATGAAAGACTCTAGTAAAACTAAAGAGGACATGCAGACGTGGATGACTGAAAATAAGACAAGATTTGAAACTGCCTAAAACGTACGCAAAAAACAGTTCTAAAAAAGGTACGAATAGTTGACATAAGTTTACACTTATCCTACTATGAGTACCAGAAAAATATTGTCAAAATCAAATAAGGAGAAACCCGTGGCAGATCAAACACTGAATGGAGGTTGGTTGTGAAAAAAAGATTATTTTTTATCAGCATCTTTAGTGTTTTGACTATCATCAGCACAATGGTTACGATGGCAGGTTATAGTAATATGCGGGAAGAATCTTGGATTCGAAAGATTCAAGCTAGGGAAGAAGCCAAGCGCGAAGAGGACAGAAATTCTCCAAGTGCCGGACGGAAGTATGTTTTAGGGATCATAACTCAAATCGATAACAATCTTCCAAAGCTCGATTCTCAAAATTTTCCCATTAACGGCAAGAATATTCTTGCAATAGGGGACATAGATAAACTGAGTGCCGGGAGTTATGGCATTCACATCAAAACAGCAAATGGCTCATATTTCATTTATGCTCAAGGCGAGGGAGCATACGACCTTTCACAGAAAGTCAAAGAACGTGGCACGGTGGTAATATTTCCGACACAATACCACTTGAGTGGCAGAGATGTTCCCGTTGATATATTTTTTAACAATATCAGCCGATCGGAAGATTCTGCTCCATTCCCACGGCTCGCTTTCTTAATTCAAGTACTATAAGGTAAGATCGATCATACTCACCACCCGTGCATTTTCGCAAGAAAAAACGCAGGGTGGTTTTTTTATTGCAATACCTGAATAAATAAGATATCTTTATCTTTGAACAAAGTTTTTACAATGTGAATAATAAAAAGTAATGGAACACAGTCTTAAATTCAAAAAAACGAAAATTGTTGCGACCATAGGTCCTGCGACGGAAAATCTTAAATCAATGACCGCTCTTGCGAAGGCGGGGATGGATGTCGTACGACTCAATTTCTCCCACGGCGACCACCAAGAGCATTTCAAGCGCATCGAGCTTGCGCGAAAGGTTTCCCAAAAATTAGGACGATCCATCGCAGTACTCCAAGATCTCTCTGGTCCAAAAATTCGTATCGGGGAATTTTATAAAGAGCGCATCATGCTTAAAAAGGGAAGCACGTTCACGCTCACCACAAAAAAAATCATCGGGGACGAGACGCGCGTGTTTGTGAATTACAAAAATCTCCCCAAAGAAGTAAAACGGGGAACCATCATTTTACTTGATGATGGTAAGAAAAAACTTGAAGTCAAAAGCGCTCATAAGGACTTTATTCGATGCAAGGTGCTTGTTGGAGGGGAAACAAAAGGACGAAGGGGAGTGAATGTTCCGGGTGCGTATCTTAAGATCAGTGCGATCACCGAGAAAGACAAAAAAGATCTTATTTTTGGAGCACGTCATGGCGTTGATTTTGTGGCGCTTTCATTTGTGCGTAAGGCAAACGACGTACACGCATTACGAGCACTTCTTATAAAGCATAAATCTGACGCGCACATCATCGCAAAAATAGAAACCGAAGAGGCAATTGAAAACATTGATAGTATTATTGAAGCCGCGGATGGTATCATGGTCGCGCGTGGCGACTTGGCAATCGAAGTTCCGGCGCACGATGTTCCGCTTCTTCAAAAAATGATTATCCATAAATGTAACACCGTGGGCAAGCCAGTTATTACCGCAACGCAAATGCTTGAATCTATGATTAAATCTCCAGTCCCTACGCGCGCGGAAGTTTCCGATGTCGCTAATTCAATTCTTGACGGTACCGATGCGGTGATGCTTTCGGAAGAAACAACACTCGGCGAATACCCCGTTCATGCGGTGACTGTGATGTCACAAGTGGCTCGCCGTACGGAAACAATAAGCCACAAAAAACATCTTGAGGAAGGACGAGGAATCAAGGGAATCGTTGATGCGGTAAGTTATTCGGTAGTGCACGTCGCCGACGAAGTTGATGCCAAGGCGATCATCGCGCTCACCGAATCTGGTTTCACTTCTCGCATGATCTCGCGTTTCAAACCCTCCCAGCCAATCATTGTCATGACACCAAATCGTCGAACACTTGCAAAAGTTACGCTTTCATTCGGCGTACTGCCGGTTGCGATTCATGGGTTTCGATATGTGGGAGAAGTAATGAGTATCGTGAGTGCATTTGTAAAAAAACGCGGTATTGCAAAACGCGGGGACAAAGTGGTCATTGCGGCAGGCGTTCCATTCGGTCGTTCCGGTGCGACGAATATGCTTCTCGTACATGTAGTTTAGAAAATTAATTTTTAATCTCCAATTCGCAATCCTTAATTAATTCACAATGAAGCAATTTGAAAATTAGAAATTGAATGCCATGTACATCAAAGTCCGTGTCACTCCAGACGCAAAACGGGAGACATTCGAAAAAAACTCATCTGACCACTTCACTCTTTCTGTAAAAGAACCGGCAGAGCAAAATCGCGCGAACAAGCGCGTTATTACTCTTATTGCGAATCATTTTAATATATCGACAGGAAAAGTTCGCATCATAAGCGGGCATCATTCAGGAAGTAAGATTTTGAATGTATCCATTGAATAAGTATACTCGTTGCGTTTAGGCTCAAGTTTGTCCGATGGATGCTTGTTTGGTATAATTGGAGTAATTAATCGCTAACCTTTTACAAAATGAATCCCGTAGTAGAATTTCAGGTTGCTTTTTATATCAAACAATCTTTCTGTGTGGTAGAATAATAAATATTTATCAAAAAAATAATTAACTTTTTAGGGAAGTCTAGCTTTTAAGCAGACGACCTGAAATTTCACTACAGGATGAACATCAGTGTTAAGGCGACAAACATAGTTCTCACTCCTGCAATATCTCAGTATATAGATGAGAAGGTGGGGAGTCTCGAAAAATTTATCGTAGCGACCGATCCCACAACAGTAAGGGCAAATATCGAAGTAGGGAAGACCACGCGCCACCATCATTCAGGGAACGATATATTTCTGGCTGAAATCAATTTGCATATTGACGGAAAAGTTCTTCGTGCTGTTTCGGAACAAAGCACGCTGTATGCCGCACTCGATGATATGAAAGACGAGATTGCGCGAGAGATTAATTCTTCTAAAAATAAACAACGTACCTTATTGCGCAGAGGAGGTGCCACAGTGAAGAATCTTATAAAGGGGTTGGGCGGTTTTTATAAGAGGAAAAGATAGCGTAATTATGGGGAATACATAAATGAGTATTTGAATTGGGGTGAAGTCAAATATTATTCTATAATACCTTATTAAGAATCATTATTATTTTTTTACTTTTAAATTTATGCACAGAAGAGCGGATCTTGTCAATTGGATAATACTGATCATGGTTTCCATTGGAACGACATGGTATTTGGTTTCGTTTGCGAATATTGTTGAAAGAGAACAAGAAGCGCTTGCAAGCAGTATTATGAGCGCCGATTTCTACGACACATCGTTTGAAAAACCTTATATCAATAATAATGTTGAAAAAAAATCTATGGATACAGTGATCATGAAAACAAATTTTGGTACGATTGAGGTTTCATTGCTACGCGACAAAGCGCCCAACACGGTTGATAATTTTCTCAAACTTACAAAATCAGGATTTTATGACGGCACGCGATTTCATCGTGTGATTAAGGGCTTCATGATTCAAGGTGGCGACCCGCTTTCAAAAGATCTTGCAAACAAAAGCAGATGGGGACAAGGTGGACCAGGATATAAGTTTGATGACGAGCTCTCGGGACAGGAAAAATATCCACAAGGAACATTGGCGATGGCAAATGCGGGACTGAATACCAATGGCAGTCAATTTTTTATTGTCACCGCCGATCCGGAAGCGCAACTTCAGCCAAATTACACCGTTTTTGGTAAAGTGATTAGTGGTATAGATGTAGCGCTTAAAATTGAGAACGTGGATACGGAAGGGAAGGGTTCGGTTGATCGCCCAATCAAAGAAGTTGTAATTGAAAGTGTAAAAGTAAAATAATTATATTCCCCTCAAAAAATCCTCATATTGCATCTCTCTTTTCCCCTCCGGAAGAACTTTTTTAATAACGAGTTTTTCTTCAACAAGCTCGGCATCTATTATGGTGACACGGATTTTTTTACCATGTCGCTCGGTGAAAAAATATGCCTTCGGCCATACATCAAACGCCTGAATTTTTCTGAAATTCATCATTGGGTCTCCCGTGAGATCAATTAGCCCATCTTCTTTGGTGAATTTTTTTGTGTACGTTGCGATGTCGTGTTCCTGTTCGCGCGCCGTGATCTTTTTTGAAACCCAACCAGGTATTATTTCTGCAAGCAATTTTCCACCCTCGTGTGCAAGCATTGGCTCAAGTACGCTTGCTTTAGGCGGCCAAGGAGAAATCGTGATTTCCTTCTGCGCCACGATCGGACCGTGATCCATTTTTTCGTCAATGAGCATGATGGTGACCCCCGTTTTATCTTCGGTAAGTATCGCGCTTTGGATGGGGGATGCGCCACGTAGTTTGGGAAGTAGGGAGGGATGAATGTTGAGCGTTCCATGTTTTGGAATATCAAGTATTGATTTCGGAATTATCTTTCCGTAGGAAGCGACAACCGCCAGTTTCAAGTTCATCAAGTTTGTAAAGTTCTTAAAGTCGGCAATGAAGGAGTCGTTGAGGATTTCAGGTTGTATGAATGGAATTTTGTTTTCTTGAGCCCAAATTTTTACTGGCGGGGGGGTGACAATTAATTTACGTCCTCTTGGCTTGTCGGGCGCGGTAACAATAAGGTCAGGAATAAACCCGTTTTCTTTAAGCGCTTCAAGAACGCCTATGGAAAAAGAGGAAGTTCCCCAAAATACAATCCTCGAATCTTTGTTTCGCTTACTACTTTCCATGTGTGATTTTTTCCATTTCTTCAGGACGTATTTCTTCTAAATCTTTTGCTACATCAATAAAAAGTATTCCGTTGAGGTGGTCGGTTTCATGTTGAAAAACCTGGGCGAGAAGACCGCTTGCTCCGCGGGTGATTCGTTCTCCATTTTGATTGTATGCTCGTATCGTCGCCTTGTCTGACCGAAAAACCTTTCCATAGAGCCATCTCACCGAAAGGCAACCTTCTGGGATCCAATACTTTTTTTTAGAAAGTTTAATAATTTCGGGGTTTATAAATACAAGATCTTTCTTTTTTTCATAATCTGGAGATGTTGAGTTCTCTGGTAATTTCACGGCCCGTGTTTTTACGCGTGCATCATGTTCTTCCTGCTCAATTTTATGGATTTTTTTTGACACAAGAAAAATCCGCAAAGGAATATTGATTTGCGGCGCGGCAATCGCAATACCATCATCTTGCGCATCAAGAGCAGTTTTCATTTCCTTGAGTACATTTTTTATGTACTCGCCCCCGATTTTCTCAACAGGGACGGCCTGTGCGTGTCCGCGAAGTACGGCGTGTTCTTTTTGTACGATTTCTAGCATAGTTTTATTGTATGCTACATTCAATAATGAAATATATAAAAAACAACCCCGGCATACTTGTGAAAGTAACCGGGGGACCGTTAGCACGCTGCGCAACTCAGTTTCGAATCTCTGTTTTGAGAATAATGGCCTCTACCAAGCCATGGTTATTTCCAGAGATTCGGGGGAGCATCACGCTGATATTGTGGGCAATAATTACACCACAACCCATTTTGTGCCTTTGCCCAATCCAGGGCTTTTCGACAGTATACGATTCACCTGCTGGGAACCTCCCCACCTTTTAAAGGGGTGTACTTCTATGCTCGCGATAAGATATCACATCCCTATAAATTTAGCAATGCCACTATCACTACGGATGTCCACTACGGAAGTCCGACCTCCGTATAGATTTTCGCAGTATGTAGTAGTCTCTGAATAGATTAGTTTAAAGAATGTCCTCCGGATCAATCTGGATTGTAAAATATGGAGGAATTGAGCGTAGAATCTGGAGAAGCTCCTTATCCACCCAAATACCACGATCAAGCTTAATAAGTGTATTCATGCGATAAAGTCCTTTAACCTCCTGAATGAACGCGGGATAGGTAAGGTGTTCATAAGGAGAAAGAAGTGCCGAAAGATTTTCCATTTCCTCCTTCGCACTTGCTTTTTTTCCGCTCCAAGTAATCTTGATAAGCATCTGAAACGGGGGATAGCCGAATGTTTTTCTCTCGGATATTTCTTCACGATAAAAATCAAGCAAGTTGCCACGCGTGAGGAACTCAAAAAGCTTTTTTTCCGGACTCCTTGTTTGCACCAGGAAATGTTTCATTGTTTTTTCTCGTAGAAGTAAAAGAAAGTTCATTATTTTTTCATTGATGCGAAAATCCGGCATCGCGAAAAGCGAGTCAATTCCCACAATGGCAATCGTATCGATGTTTTTGTTGAGATAGTGAAGTGCCATGCCAGTTCCCAAGAGGATACTTCCGGGAGAAGAATAAAATTGATTTCGAATTTCTATTGCCTTTTTGGGGTTTTTTATTGTGTCTTTGTCGATGCGGAAAATTTTAATCTTAGGAAAGTCTCGCATCAATTCTTCATGCACCTTTTCAATGCCGACTCCAAGTGCGGTAAGGCGCCAACTTTCACACTTCTTGCATCGAGTTTCTGCAGAAATTATCGTGCTACATTTGTGGCACATAAAAACATTTTTTTGATTTTCAAGGCTTTTGTGAAGAACCATGGGGGAACTGCAACGGGTACATGTAAAAATTGCGCCACAATCTCCGCATACGGTGATAGGGGAAAGACCTCGGCGACCAGCAAGGATAAAAAGGTGGCTATTTTCTTTTTTGGTCGCTTCGACGTGCTCACGCAGTTCCGTGCTCAATACACTCCATGTTCCACGAAGGGTATCTTTTTTATATTGCTTCATGTCGACGATAGATTGTGTTGCTGTTGAAATAGAGCGGAATTTGAGTGGAGCAAGCGCTTGGAATTCCCCTTCTTCCTGACGCCAAATTGTTTCGGGGCGCAACAAGATATCACCAAAAATAAGTCTCGCACCAATCTTTTCAGAAAAAAATTCGGCAAATGTTCTTATGTCGACATATGGACGAGAAAATGTTTTATAACTGCGCGAATTTTCTTTATCCAATATAATGGTGTGTATATCACTGCGGGGTATGGAGAGAAATGTAGCAGTTGCGACAATAAGTACGGGATGTTTTTGAGAAGCAATGTTGTTCCATCGCGAAAGCATTTCTTTTTTTGAGAGACCGCTGTGGAGTACGAAGGTGTATTCTTCGATTCCCCGTTCAAGGGATTGGAAGACAGTTTCTATATCTTGAATTGTGGGAAGACAGAAAAATACTGACGATTTCTTGGCAAATTCCTCTCGAATAAGACTTTTGTAGGTCGAGAGTCGTTCTTCCTCAGGAAGTTGGAGAATAAATTTTTCTCGCTTAAGTCCCGAAACTTTTTTCCGTGCCGCCGCGGAGAATTGGTTGCCCGGGTTAATTTTTGAGGATTGGGATAGTATGGCTTGAGGTGTAAATACTCTCACGATATCTCCGGTCGTGGTTGCAAAATATTCTCCCGCATTCCGTGCCGCATCAATAAATCCGGGTACAAAAAAATTCTTAGTACTTAAAAAGTCAACTTTTTTAATGGCGTAGGACGATGCCTTAATAGCTGTTTTTTCTTCAGATACATCTCTGGATGAAACCACCAAAGCATTTATCGTTCTTCCTCGTACGGGAACGGAAACAATTGAGCCAGGAACAGCGTCTTTCAAGGTAAAATAGGAAAGCTGTTCCCTGAATATGCCTTTTGCAAGTGGTATTACATTAACGATCTTCATAACCTCTATTTAATCACAAGCAAGCAAAAGGTGAAAGGATGGGTACTCGGTGTTTCTAAGTGTTTTTTTGCAATCTATACAAAAAAACAAATCCTTTTGTATTCATAGGGCGTCGGGGTTTACGGTTTCTGTTTGTAAAAATCACCAAAACCTCGTATGATAGAGCGCAACGAGTTCTACGATGAGTGATACACATCCTGTACCTAGCGGGTTATTTATTGGAATTAAATTTCTATTATGATTGCTAATGACAAATTTTTTATACGCGGGTTGGGAGGGAAGAAAAAACTCAACGGAACCATTGTAGTTAGTGGTGCAAAAAACGCTGCGCTTAAAGCGATGGCGTCCTCAATACTTTTTAAAGATACATTGACCACCAAAAATATTCCCAACATAGAAGATGTAAAAAGAATGAGTGATCTTTTGATTGATCTTGGGTGTGAAGTGAAAAAAAATAATTCTCATACATACGTGTTCCGATGCGGGAATACCATAAAAACAGATCTATCGTCAGAGATTTCAAAACGAATGCGTTCGTCGATTGTTCTCTCTGGTCCAATTTTGGCGCGATTTGGGGAAGTTTCATTTCCACATCCCGGTGGTTGTGTAATTGGGGAACGACCGATTGATTTTTTTATCGACGGATTTCAAAAAATGGGTGCGCGAGTAACCATAAAGGGAGGCACACGCAAAAAGTCATACATAATTCGCGCACCCAAGAACGGGCTCCGCGGAGCAACTATTTTTCTTAAAAATCCAAGTGTCACCGCTACTGAAACATTTATGATGGCGGGGATACTCGCAAAAGGTATAACGGTGTTACAAAATGTCGCCCTTGAGCCGGAGATAAAGGATGTTGCGGATTTTCTCATACAGAGTGGAGCAGATATCAAGGGTTTAGGGACCACGACTCTGACCATCAAAGGTGGCGGGCTTCTTTCTGCGCGTGGAAAAGTATACACGACGATGCCGGACAGGATTGAAGCAGGAAGTTTTATTATTCTTGGCGCGCTTGGCGCGAAAACGTTGCGTATTGAAAACTGTAATCCCGATCACATCACTTCTCTTATTGATACACTGAGAACTATCGGTGTATCGTTTGAGGTCGGTAACAAAAGTGTTACTATTTCGTCTTTCAAACGAGGATCACAATTTAAAATGGTCTCTATAAAGACTCATGAGTATCCAGGATTTCCGACCGATTTACAAGCTCCCATGATGGTGCTACTCACTCAAACAAATGGAGAGGCAGTTGTATTTGAAACTATTTTTGAAGGGAGACTTAATTACACCGAATCACTTATGGGCATGGGTGCTGACATCACACCCATGGATCCTCATCGTGTACTCGTAAAAGGACCCACGGCGCTTCGGGGGAAAAAACTTGAGAGCCCCGATCTGCGCGCTGGTCTCGCGTTTATTATTGCGGCAACAATCGCGAGGGGAAACTCAACAATTCACAACGTTTATAACATTGATCGCGGCTATGAACGTATTGAAGAGCGATTGAAAGCAATTGGGGTTGATATTAAAAGAGTTTCGGACTAAGAAAAGCTTCACGAAGCTTTAAGTCTATAAAATTAAGAATCTAACGAAGCTGTCGAAGCTACGGAAGCTCATTTTTATTGCGTTGCCATCTCCAAAAATAAAGAGTACAATTGATTTCTATAAAACTCTAAATATTGTTTGAATACATGGCTATTTTTACACGAAAACTTGGAATTGACTTAGGGACAGCAAACACACTTGTGTTTGTACCAGGAAAGGGGGTTGTTTTAAATGAGCCTTCTGTCGTGGCGGTTTCCGAACAGGATAACAAAATTCTTGCGGTAGGAATTGAGGCCAAGGGGATGATTGGCAAAACTCCCGATAATATTATTGCGTATCGCCCGATGAAAGATGGCGTGATTGCTGATTATCGAGTGACGGAAGCGATGCTTCGATATTTTATCGGGAAAGTGCTTGGTCCAATGAGTATCTTTAAGCCAGAGGTGATGGTGTCTGTGCCTGCGGGAGTTTCATCCACCGAGCGTCGTGCGGTAATTGAAGCAACCATGAAGGCTGGTGCAAAAAATGCGTATGTGGTAAAAGAACCGATTCTTGCCGCTATTGGCGCTGGTATTCCTATCCACGAGGCGCGTGGACACATGGTAGTTGATATTGGAGGAGGAACGACTGATGTTGCCGTAATCTCGCTTGGCGGTATTGTCGCGTCTACTTCGGTAAAATGCGCAGGAGATAGGATTGACCATGCGATAATGGATTATATCAAGAAAACATTCAATCTCGCCATTGGCGATAAGACTGCCGAAGATATCAAGATTACGGTGGGATCAGCAATACCACTGGAAGAGGAACTTACGATGACAATTAAGGGACGAGATTTTATTGCCGGTTTACCACGAGCGACAGAGGTTTCTACTAACGAAATCGTAAAAGCTATTGATAAAGAATTACGACAGATTGTGAAAGCAATCAAAGACGTATTACAGGAAACACCACCCGAACTTTCGGCTGATATTATCGATCAAGGCATTATTATGACCGGAGGGACATCACAACTTAAAAATTTGCCCGAACTCGTGTACCGCAGGACGGGCGTAAAAGCAGTTCTTGCTGACGATGCCTTGTATTGTGTTGCAAAAGGTACCGGTATTGCGCTTGAACACCTTGATACTTATAAGAAGAGTATTATTGCGAAGAGGTAAGGGATTAAAAAATAAAAAATCAAAGTGAAAAATGACAGTGCAAAATTAAAAAATTTCAATTCCCCAACTTTACATTTTTAACTATCATTTTGATTTTTGATATTTTCATTTTACATTAGCGAATTTCAAAATTATAGACGTTCTCTTTTCTTATGCGACTTAAATCCACCATTACAGATAAAAGTGGTAATCTCCTCCATCACGCTTATCTTATTGAAGGGGAAAACGAGGCTGTACTCAGTGAGCTTTTTAAATTTTTTGAAGATGATCTGGAGATCGCAATAAAAGGGAATCCCGATTTTCTTCACCTTACGTTCGATTCTTTTGGGATTGATGAAGGAAGGAGACTTAAAGAAATGCAAACAGGAAAAGCATTTGTAGGCGATCGGCGCTTTTTTGTTTTATCCATATCTTCTTTCACTCACGAAGCGCAGAATTCTCTTCTCAAGGTATTTGAAGATCCATCGCCCAATGTTCATTTTTTTATCATCATTCCTACGGCTGCCGGCGTTCTTCCCACACTTCGTTCGAGATTTTTCATAATTGAACACGAGAGTAAACATAAAACAAAAAAAATAGATGACGAGAGAAGTGTTTCCGCTAAAGAATTTCTCAAGAACAACAAGGCATCGCGACTCACAATGATTAAAGGAATTTTGGAAGAGAAGGATAAAACACGGGCACTTCATTTTCTCAATTCACTGGAAGAAGAACTTCATGAGCACCTTATGGGTAGCGTTGAGACTTCATCGACAATAAAATTAAAACAAATTGCCGGTTTCCTTGAAGAAATTAGCCTCGCGAAACAATATCTCCATGATCGTTCATCGTCAGTCAAACTCATCCTTGAGCATCTGGCGCTTGTTTTAACTCAAGTCAAAAATTAGAAAAGCCTGTTATTTATCTAAAGATTTTTTGAAGATTTATGTTCTTACTGAAAAATGAAGCCACAGAAAGTAGTACCACCCATATTGGATCCCGTAACCCCTAAACCACACCGTTGATTGTCTCCAGGCATAAACCACACCATACTAAAAAAAGAACAAGACATATCATTACATACATAAATGGGACCGTCGTAATTTCTGTTGAATATTGACGAGTACACTTGTTTTAATGGAGTTCTTGACGAGAGATATTTTTCAAGTGCTGTGTTGAGTGCCGGATTTTCTAAACGAGTCGCGCTGTATTCACATTGGTCGGTTGCGTAGTCACCCATGCAGGCAACACCATAAAAAGGGGGCTGATTAATAGGAGGCAGGTGAAAGTATTGACCATTATCGCTATAATAAAGATCGAGAACTTTTTTGTATTCTTCTACAATTTGTATTTGAGCGGCAACAACTGCTTTTGCTCGTGCTGAATTGAGTGACGCAAGCACTGTGCTCGCAAGTAGGCTGATAATTGAAATCACGATAAGTAATTCCACGAGCGTGAAACCCTCTTTGTCTCGATGAAAAAATTTAATCATATTTCACACTATTACCATAATTCTACATCACCTTGATTCATAAAGACAATTGCGGTAAAATTTATCTATGGTTTACAATTTTTCTTCATTTAAAACTAAAACAGTAGAAATCGAGAAATGGCTCGCAAAAGAATTCTCGGGGATTCATACCGGTCGCGCAACCCCAAGTATTCTCGACTCCGTTATGGTTGAATCGTATGGCTCAAGGACTACCGTAAGCCATGTGGCATCGATCACTGTTGAAGATGCGAGGACGCTCCGTGTGTCGCCGTGGGATAAGGGACAAGGGAAGGCGATCGAGAAGGCGGTGAATGAAGCAAATCTTGGTGTATCTGCGAGCGCGGATGACCAGGGGCTTCGAATATTTTTTCCCGAACTTACCACAGAACGCCGCACATCTCTTGTTAAAATCATAAAACAGAAACTTGAAGACGCACGAGTTTCCATTCGCGCCGAACGTGAAAAAGTTTGGAATGATATTCAAGACAAGGAACGCAAGGGAGAAATTCCTGAAGACGACAAATTTCGTTTCAAAGAAGAACTTCAGAAACTTGTTGATGAATCGCACAAAAAACTCGATACTCTTGCGGAGCGGAAGGAAAAAGAAATAATGGGATAAAAAATAATATAAAAATGCAAATATCAAAATGAAAAATTATGGAATTCGCTTTCGGCGAATACAAAAATTTTAAACTTTGATTTTTAAATTTTCATTTTGAAACATGTCTATCTTAATTTTCATCATCATTCTCGCTATTCTTATTCTTGCCCATGAATTTGGGCATTTTATTGTTGCGAAAAAATCAGGGGTCAGGGTGGATGAATTCGGGTTGGGCTTCCCGCCGAAACTTTACGGAAAGAAATATGGTGAAACTGAATACACCATAAACGCGATTCCGTTTGGCGGGTTTGTGAAGATTTTTGGCGAGAATCCTGACAACGAATCGTTATCAGGCCCTAATGCTTCCCGCAGTCTGGTTAAAAAGCCTCGATATATTCAAGCCCTTGTTATTGCGGCAGGGATTCTATTCAACATCCTTCTGGCGTGGATTCTCATATCGTGGGGATTTATGATTGGCCTTCCATCTTCAATTGATTCCATCCCTCCCGGGGCTACGTTTGAGAATCCTCGCGTTACCCTTATGCAAGTTCTTCCCGGAAGTCCTGCGGAGAAAGCGGGGTTGCGAACGGGGGACAGGCTGGGGTCATTGCGCGTTGATACTCAAGCAATAGAAAATCTTACCGTTGAAGAGACGCAAAATTTCATTGCGCTTCATGGAAAGAATGAAATAATAATTTCTTACGATCGTGGATCAGAACAGAAAATCACAACGGCGATTCCCCAACAAGGGTTTGTCGCTGATAGGGCGGCGATCGGCGTGTCACTCGATATGATTGGTAACGCGAAACTCCCGATTCATCGCGCACTTTTTGAAGGAGCAAAACTTACGGGAACGCTCACTTCTGCGACGGCTATTGCAATTTTAGGATTCATTAAAAATTTATTTGTCGGGCAGGGTAATTTTGGTGACGTGATGGGACCGGTGGGAATTGTCAAAACGGGGATCGTGGGAAGCGCGATTGATTTCGGCTTTGTGTATCTCCTCACTCTTACCGCGATCATTTCCATCAATCTCGCTATCATCAACCTTATTCCATTCCCCGCGCTTGATGGTGGACGGCTCCTGTTTCTTATTATCGAAGCCCTCAAGGGGTCTCCCATAAGCCCGCGCATCGCCAACGCGGCAAATGGCGTGGGGTTCGTCCTTCTTATGCTCCTTATGGTGCTTATTACCTATCACGATATTGTGAGACCGGTGGTGGGATAGGAGGTGGAGTTTAAAATTATAAAGTAAAAAGTTGAAAAACCGCCCAACAGAAGTGGTTTCTGTTGGGCGGTGCTTTGTGAGGATTAAATATGATATTTAATCTGCATCAATAAAGTCATATTTTTTGAGCCGGCGTTCCAAGAGGCTATCATCTTCGTATGTCGCCCGATAAATTTCACGATACGTAACCGTAACTTCCTGATCTTTTTTTAATTTTTGCCAGAGCTCCTTTGTTTTTCTTTGGTTGTTTTCGACGATGAATTTACCATGTGGGCATTCAAACACGACAGCATATTTTTGTATTGTGTCGACATCCACAAAAGCAAGTCCGAAGCTCCCATTTGTCGATACCGTAGGACCAACGCCGCTTCCATGAACCGCAGGAGTGTAGATAAGATCGACTACGCGTGCCTTTTCAGTCAGGTTGGGTGAGTATTCTGTCTTAGTTGTTTTACAGGCCGTTAAGGCCAGCAAAACAGTTATTACATAGAAAACCTTTTTCATACCGCCTCCTTTGAAGGGATAGATTTGTGGCGTTGTTTGGATAGGAAGATATCTCAAAGAACTGGGCCATAATATTAGTAGCATATAAATATTAAAAAGTCAAGCTCCCCGCGGTATCCCAATAACTTAGCAACAAGGACACATTTTTTATTTTGCTTTTTGTTTTTCCTCGTGTAAGATAGCTTTATGTTGCAGTCTCAACTATTCACCAAAACCCGCAAAGAGGCCCCTGCCGCCGAGGTCTCAAAAAATGCGAAATTTCTCATTCAGGCGGGGTTTATTGACAAGCTCCAGGCGGGCGTTTATACCTATCTCCCGCTCGGATTTAAAGTTCTAAAAAATATTGAAAAAATTATTCGCGATGAAATGGTGAAAGCGGGCGGGCAAGAGATTTTAATGCCGTCACTTCATCCGAAAGAAAATTGGGAGAAGACAGGGCGATGGGATACGATGGATGATCTTTACAAAGTAAAAGATATTTCCGGAAAAGAAAATGCGCTCGGGCCGACGCACGAAGAAATTGTGGTACCACTCGCAAAACAATTTATTTCTTCGTACCGTGACTTGCCGGTTGCGGTGTTTCAGATACAAAATAAATTTAGGATGGAGCTTCGTGCGAAATCGGGAATTCTCCGTGGACGCGAATTTTTTATGAAAGATCTTTACTCTTTCCACAAGGATGAAGAAGATCTCAAACGTTATTATGAGGTCATGAAAAAAGCCTACAAATCTATCTTTGAGCGCGTTGGCTTGGGTAAAATGACATATCTTACCTTTGCGGGAGGGGGCAGTTTTAGCAAGTATTCCCATGAATTTCAGACTGTAACGCCCGCAGGCGAGGATACCATCTATTTATGCGAGAAATGCGATATTGGCGTCAATAAAGAGATCATGGAAGAGCAGAAAACCTGTCCTGAGTGTGGCGGTAATGCATTCAAGAAAGAAACGTCTATAGAAGTGGGGAACATTTTTGAACTTAAAACAAAATTCTCACAGCCCTTCAATCTTACATTTAAAAATGAAAAAGGAGTGGATGAGCCGGTGCTTATGGGATGTTACGGTATTGGGCTGGGAAGATTGATGGGCGCCATCGTTGAAGTGCTTTCGGATGAGAACGGAATCGTGTGGCCGGCTTCCGTTGCGCCATTTCAAGTCCACTTACTCAAGCTTGGCAGTGAAGAAGATGTTAAAAATCACGCAGAGAAACTGTATCAAGAGTTTCAAAAAAATAATATTGAAGTGCTCTATGATGATCGGGATACAAGCGCCGGAGAAAAATTCGCCGATGCCGATCTTATGGGGATTCCGACACGCGTCGTGGTGAGCGGAAAGACGCTCAAGGCGGGGAAATTAGAACTCAAAGATCGAACGAGTGGCGTGGTAGCAATGGTAAGCGAGAAAGAAATTTTGGAGATACTCGGGAAATCAGTATAATAAGAATTCATTTTAAAAATAACCACGCATGATAAATAAATTCTACAAAATGTTTTCCAATGATATGGGAATTGACCTCGGGACCGCAAACACACTGGTCTATTTACGCGATCATGGGATTGTTATCAATGAACCATCAGTTGTGGCACTTAATCAAAAAACGGGACAGGTGGTTGCTGTGGGTGATCAGGCGCGACAAATGCTCGGACGCACGCCGACTCATATTACCGCAATTCGTCCTCTCGTTGATGGCGTGATATCAAATTTTGAAGTGACTGAAGAAATGCTTGCGTATCTGATCAACAAAGGGAAGAAGATTTCCAAGAAAGGCGCTCGACCGCGCGTAGTCATCGGAGTTCCTTCTGGAGTTACCAACGTAGAAATGCGTGCGGTATATGATGCAACAAAAAATGCGGGGGCACGAGAAGTACATATTATCGAAGAGCCCATGGCGGCCGCAATTGGCATCAAGCTTCCCGTTAAAGATCCCGTAGGAAGCATGATCATTGATATCGGCGGGGGGACAACCGATATAGCAGTAATCTCGCTCGGCGGAATTGTTCGATCTAAAAATTTAAGAGTTGCAGGTGACCGGCTTAATGATGACATTATTTCGTATATTCGTGATGAGTTTAAAATATTAATCGGTGAGCGAACTGCAGAGGGAATCAAGATTGCTATAGGTTCAGTAGTTGATAGCAATACCCCCATGGAAGCTCCTATACGAGGGCGTGATTTGGTAACAGGATTGCCACGAGAAGTAATAATCACCGATTCGGACGTACGAGAAGCGATTGCGCCATCCGTTGGTGTACTTGTGGATTCAGTTAAGGAAGTTCTTGAAACTACGCCCCCCGAAATTCTTTCTGATGTCATGAACCGAGGAATCGTACTTGTTGGCGGAGGAGCGTTAATCAAGGGCATTGATGGACTTCTCGCGCAAATTCTAAAAATTCCGGTATATATTGCACACGAACCTTTGACTGCCGTAGCGCGTGGCACGGGAATCGTACTTGAAGATCTTGAAGGTTTTCACGATGTTATCATAGATACTCAAGATGATTTACCACCGCGATAATAAACAAGGAGGAAGAAATAAACTTCTTGCAATACTTGCAATATTCTTTTTCTTTTATCTTTTTACATTCTCACCCATAGGAAGTTTCACTAAGCACCTCGTAGAAAAGTACGCTCCTTTTTTATGGGGGGTGAGTAATCAGCTCGCTCTTACACCTTCACAGATGTTTTCCGCGCTCTATTCCAAAACTTCGATTATAGAAGAGAACGCAACACTAAAAAAAGAGATACGCGACATGAGCTTGAAACTCCTTGATCGTAATTTATTATACGAAGAAAATCTCGCACTCAAAGAACGACTTGGGAGAAATGGTGATGGACAAACAACCATCGCGCGAGTAATCGCAAAACCTCCACGATCATTTTATGACACGCTCGTGATCGATGTGGGAAGCAAGCAGGGGATTACGGGGGGCGAAAATGTGCTTTATGGCGACGCTATTATGATTGGTGAAATTTCGGAAGTTTCTGAAAAAACTTCGAAAGTAAGACTTTTTTCATCATCAGGCGAGAATATCAGTGTAACAATCGGGAAGCATTCAGTGCCCGCAGTTGCGGTTGGGTTAGGTGGAGGAAATTTTGAAATTAAAATTCCTCGTGATACCCACATTGCTCTTGGAGACAATATTCTTGTCCCTTCTCTCATGCCTCATTTTCTTGGTGTCATTGAGTATATAGAATCAAAAGAAAGTGACCCATTTGAACGCATTTTATTCAAAAGTCCAATATCGCCCTTAGAAATTGAAATTGTAGAGATACTTATTGAGGAGTCTCGCTAGGAAAAGTAATGTCAGAATATTCTCAATATTCAGTCCGAGTAAAAATATATTTCAACGATAGATGATTGCCTTGAAGAATGTGTGCTTAGTATTTTATAATTATCAAGAACAAAAATTACACCATGCGCGCTTATTTCACACGTGGGGCAGTACGAATTATCGTCGGCATATTCATGGTAATAAGTATTTTATTTTTTAATCTATGGGTTACGTTACTTGGAGTAATTGTAGCGTTGTTTTATTTTGATAATTATTATGAAGCGATAGCGGTGGGGATATTGTACGATATGCTTTATGGAGTACCCCTTGAAAAGTTTTTTCATATTCAGTGGGCAACATCACTGGTGTTTCTTTTTGTATATTTTGCCACTAATCGTTTTAAGCACCATACGCGATTTCTTAAATCCCGCTAGAAATATAGGAAAAATAAAAAATCAAAGTTTAAAATTTGCAATTACTACCCATGAATTTTCATCGTAAAAAAAAGAAAATAAACCCCAAACATTGGAACAAAGAAATCGCCCCTGACGAGATTTTTCTTGATTCTAAAAATCTACCACAGTTTAATACACAACAATTTGAGGGTAGAATCGAGCGACCAATTGGGGAACATATAATAGTAATTCTGGGTATGTTTTTTCTGATCGTTGGGATTCTCTTTGTCGGACGAGTCTGGTTCTTGCAGATTGCACAAGGTGATACATACGCAAAACGAAGCGAGAACAATCGCCTCGAGCATATTCCGATATTTGCCAAACGAGGAATTATTTTCGATAAAAATAAAAATGAGCTCGCATGGAACATGTTTGAAGAGGGGAAGGACATTGCAAAACGAGTATATATTCAGAAGGATGGTTTCGGTCATGTACTTGGGTATGTTTCGTATCCGTCAAAAGACAGCAAAGGGTTTTTCTATCAGGAAGAATTTGAGGGGAAAAATGGGGTTGAAAAAAAATACAATGATCTTCTTGCGGGACAAAATGGGATAAAGCTCATCGAAGTAAATGCGCTGGGGGTGATACAGTCGGAAAGTTTCATGCAACCTCCATCCGATGGAAGAGACCTCGAACTTACGGTTGATGGGCGTATTCAAGAAAAACTATATGAATTGATAAAACAAACAGCAGAGGATCGTGGATTTGTTGGTGGCGCAGGTGTTGTTATGGATATACATAGCGGAGAAATCCTTGCGCTAACTAATTTTCCGGAATATTCACCCAAAGTACTTTCTGATGGGGATGATGATGAAACAATCTCTGGATATATTAACAGTGAGAAAAAGCCGTTTCTCAACCGCGCAGTAGGAGGTTTGTATACACCAGGTTCCATCGTCAAGCCATTTATTGCAATTGGTGCTCTCAATGAACATATTATTGACCCTGATAAGAAAATATTAAGCACGGGTTCAATTTCAATTCCCAATCCTTTTTTACCCGATGTCACATCTATCTTTATGGATTGGAAAGCTCATGGATGGGTCAATATGCGTGAGGCGCTTGGTGTTTCATCGAATGTTTATTTCTACGCCATCGGAGGCGGGTATGAAGATCAGCGTGGTTTGGGAATTGTAAATATTGGCAAATACACAAGAATGTTTGGCTTGGGGCAATATACGGGCGTTGATATGTCAGGTGAAGAACAAGGCACGATTCCGAGTCCCGAATGGAAAGAGAAAAATTTTAATGGAGAAGTATGGAGAATTGGCGATACCTATCATACCGCTATAGGGCAATATGGATTTCAAGTCACTCCAATACAAATTGCTCGTGCTATCGGAGCTATTGCGCGAGGAGGGGTTCTTGTTACACCGCACATACTTTCTCGAGTTGCAGGAGATACATCGCCAGTTCTTCCCCAGGAAACAAAAATTGATATCAGTGGGGATTATTTTACTATTGTGCGTGAGGGAATGCGTAATGTAATTTTGGGGGGTACTGGATCAGCACTTAATACCTTTGGAGTAACGGTTGCTGCTAAAACAGGGACAGCCGAATTGGGGGTAACGAAAAAATTTGTTAACTCATGGGTTACTGGATTTTTCCCTTATGAAAATCCTAAGTATTCATTTGCGATAGTTATGGAGCACGGATCTCGTGAGAATCTTGTCGGGGCTTCATACGTGATGCGTAATCTACTTGACTGGATGGTTGTTAATACGCCGGAATATGTTAAATAAGCTTCAATAGCTTCATGAGCTTGGGGGATTTGGAAGCTTTGCTTCCAAATCCTTTGCATGTCTTCAAAAAGCTACTGAAGCTCTTTCATCGAAGCTCTCGAAGCTCATGAAGCTTTTTGTTTGTTTGACTTCTTTACTCATCCCCGATAGTATAAGGGGTAATAAAAATTAATTATTTACTTACCTCATACTATGGCATCAGAAAAAGAATATTTAACGAAAGAAAAACTCGAAGAGCTCACTCGCGAACTTGAATTTTTAAAGACAGGACGAAGAAAGGAAATTGCGGAGAAACTTGAGTTTGCAAAATCACTCGGCGATCTTTCCGAAAACGCGGAATACCAAGAGGCTCGCGAAGATCAGGCGGGAACCGAGGAACGAATTTTAAAACTTCAAAATATTTTATCGTCCGCGATTATTATCACCAAGAAAAAAGCTGATGACGTTGTGCGCATTGGCTCGGCGATAGTCGTAGAACGTGAAGGTGAAAATCAAACACGCCAATACCAGATTGTGGGATCAGAGGAAGCAGATATGGCAGGAGGGAAAATCTCAAATAAATCTCCGATTGGCGAGGCGCTCTTGGGCAAGGGCAAAGGCGAGACGGTTTCGTTTGATACACCGGGCGGAAAAACAACCTATAAGATTATCGACATTAAATAATATAACGCAAGCTTCAAGAGCTTCAGCAGTTTTAATAGCTTCCTAAGACTTAGATTGTTTTCTTATAAAGCTAACGAAGCTAACAAGCTATCGAAGCTCTTTTTACCATCGTGGCTTCATTAGAAGAAATTAGAGAGGAGCGGATCAAAAAACTAAATGCTCTCAAGAGCAAGGGGATAAATTCGTATCCTATTTCTACCGCAATCGGATTTTCTCTCGAAGAAGCAGTATCTGGTTTTAATCTGTTCCTAAAAAAGAAAAAAGCGATCGTGCTTGGCGGACGAATAAAAGCGATCCGAGGACAAGGTGCGATCATATTTTTTGATATATATGATGGGACGGGTTCTATGCAAGGACTTATCAAAAAAGGAGAACTCGACGACAAACTGCATGCGCTCTTTGGCGAGACGGTAGATATTGGCGATTTTATTGAGATCAAGGGAAAATTATTTATTACGAAACGAAAAGAGAAAACACTCCTTGTTTCTGAATGGAAAATTCTTGCAAAAAGTTTGCGTCCGCTTCCGGACAAGTGGCACGGTCTTCAGGATGTTGAAGAGCGATTCCGCAGACGCTATCTCGATACACTTATGTCACCGGAAGTGAAAGAGCGATTTGTGGTTCGGTCAAAAATCATTACGGCGCTTCGCAACGCCCTCAACGAAAGCGGATATCTTGAGGTGGAAACACCAATCCTTCAGCCGCTTGCTGGAGGCGCGCTTGCAGAGCCGTTCAAAACTCACCATAATGCGCTCGATATTGATCTATATTTGCGCATAGCGCCGGAACTCTATCTCAAAGAACTTCTTGTGGGAGGATTTTCAAAGGTGTATGAGATCGGGAGAAACTTCAGGAATGAGGGGATCGATGTCACCCACAATCCGGAATTCACGATGCTTGAATTCTATGAAAGTTTTAGTGATGCGGCAGAACAGCGCGTCTTTGTCGAAAAAATGATTAAACAGGTTGTTAAATCTATCACCAAAAAATCTTCTCTTGCGTACGATGGTGCCATGATCGATTTCTCAAAAAAATGGAGTGTCATTTCTTATTTCGACCTTTTGAAACGCTATGCGCTTATTCTCAATCCGGAATCGATCGATCGAGAAGAGCTTCGGATTAAAGCGAACCAATTTGGTGTCACTGTCGCCGACAAAGATTCGACGGAAAAAATTATGGATAATATTTATAAAAAACTCTGTCGCCCGAAACTTATCCAGCCCACATTTATTACTGATTATCCTAAAGCATTTTCTCCTTTTGCAAAACAAAGCGCCAAAGATCCTGCGCTCATCGATCGTTTCCAGCTTGTTGTTGGCGGTCTTGAGATGGTGAACGCATTTTCAGAGTTGAATGATCCTATTGAACAACGAGAGCGTTATATGGAACAAGACAAAAAACGTCGCGGCGGAGAAGCCGACGTATCTCCTTCCGATGAAAGTTATCTCGAAGCGATGGAATACGGCATGCCACCTGCTGGCGGAGTAGGTCTCGGAGTGGATCGTCTCATTATGCTTTTGACCGATACCAAAAATATCCGCGAAGTGATTCTTTTCCCGACATTAAGACCAAAACAAGTCTAAGCGTATGTAGCGGATTTTCCCGCGACAAGCCGCGGGGTTGTTGATTTGAACTTTTTTAATAATGTTTGCAACTAAGGATTGGTTGGATAATGGAAGGAACTGATGCAGATTGCCGTTTTGGTATTACAACGACTCCCTCGAGTTTTGGTAAAAAAATTACAGGGGGGTGCACACACCTATTGTTATCTTTATTTACAGCAATAGTAGTTAAAAATCTAAATTAATTGTTGAAGAAAATAATTTTTCCAGTAAACTTTCTTTTTTTATGATGTTCTTGGGGGGGGGAAGCAAGATTTTATATTTTGCGATCTTGGATGTTTATAGAAAAAGCTCAATAATATTGAGCTTTTTCTATAAACCCCTATAAACCAAGGCTTATTTTGCTGTGGATAACTATGTTTGTATTGTGGTATAAAGTGCTATATAATTATGGCTAAGTGGGATGAAGTGGAAAATGTCCACAAGTTATCCACAGATAATTTTCTCAACCAAGCACTCAGTTTCATCACACAATCTTGTGTGATGAAACAAGGGATAGGTTCTCTGTTGTACTGAGGAAAAAAGAAAGTACTGAGTGCTCAGTGGTGATTTTTAAAAGCCCACTTCGCACCACAGGAGTACTTCCAATTTCTATACTCGCATTGCTCGTAAGAAATTTAGGTCGTTCGCTAAAAAAATCTACCATGCTTATCGGAGAATACCGCCACACCATCGACCCCAAAAAACGCCTGTCACTACCGGCGAAGTTTCGTCAGGAGATGGGGAAGAAAGTTGTCATCACGCGCGGTCTCGAAAATTGTCTCTTCGTATATCCGATCAAAGCGTGGAAGGAGAAAGTCGACAAGCTTTTGGAGCTTCCGATGGGACAGGCGGATTCTCGAGGGTTCAGTCGTTTTATGCTCTCGGGCGCGGTAGAAACGGAAGTTGATGCGCTCGGACGAATCCTTGTTCCTGATTTCTTGCGCGACTTCGGGCGACTCAAGGGAACCGTGGCGGTGATCGGAGTCGGAGAGCGAGCAGAACTTTGGGATGAGGGTGCATGGGATGCATACAAAGGCACGATTGAGAAGCAGGCGGATGCGTTGGCCGAAAAACTAGGAAGTGTGGGGGCGATTTAAGAATAATATCAAAGTGCAAATATCAAAATGCAAAATTAATGAATTCGCCCCTGGCGAGTACAAAAATTTTAATCTTTGATTTTTAAATTTTGATTTTATGTCACACATACCAGTTCTTTTACATGAAGTTATGGACGGTCTTCAAATAAAGCCGGACGATGTTGTCCTTGATGGGACAATCAATGGCGGGGGACACAGCCTAGCAATATCAAAGTTGTTAAGGAAAAAGGGGGTGATTATCGGAATGGATCGCGACGAAGAAGCACTCAAACGCTCCAAAGTTGCGCTCAAAGATTCTCTCGCCCGTGTCATTCTTATCAATGATAATTTCAGAAATCTGGATACGGCGCTTGAGAAGAATGGTTTTAAATACGCGGATAAAATACTGCTTGATATCGGACTCTCGAGTGACCAGCTTGAAGATTCGGGGAGGGGATTTTCATTTCAAAAAGACGAGTCACTTCTCATGACGTTCAAAGCGTATCCAGACGAAAACGACGTGACCGCGCGAGAGATCGTGAACACATGGGAAGGCGAGAATATCGAAACGATCATCTACGGGTTTGGAGAAGAGAAGTTTGCAAAGAGGATCACTACTGCAATTGTCGCCCGACGGAAAGAAAAACCCATTGAGACGACCCAAGAGCTCGTGGAGGTTATCAAAAAAAATGTTCCGCGATGGTATGCGCAAGGGAGAGTCAATTGCGCAACCAAAACATTTCAAGCGCTTCGGATGGCGGTGAACGATGAACTCGGTGCTCTTGAGCAAGGACTTACCAATGGCGTGAAAAAATTAAAAAGTGGAGGGAGGATTGCGGTCATATCATTCCACAGCCTTGAAGATCGTCTCATTAAAAAATTTTTTAAAGAAAAAAAAGAAGAAGGAATTTTTAATAGTATTACCAAAAAACCAATAACGCCGAGTAGGGAAGAAGTGGTTAACAATAAACGATCACGTAGCGCAAAATTACGCATAGCACAAAAAAATTAAATACCATGAGAACACACATCCTAGCCATTTCAAATCCATATGAACAAATAGCATTTAAAACCGTTTCGTGGGCGATTGCCTTATTTTTAGCCATATATGGCGTATTGGCCTTTGGGATGGTTTTTGATACGGTTGACCAAAGTAGTTTTGAAAAGAAAATTCGATTTTTAAATTCTGAGGTTGGTAAGCTCGAAGGAGATTACATTACACGTACTACCATGATTGATCTCTCTTTTGCACATACAAGTGGTTTTCAAGATACTTCCCGTATAAAATTTACAACTCGTAATACTGTGGTAGGAATTCGTTCGGCTCTTCATAATGAAATCTAACACCGTATCAAGAATGTGGGTACTGTATGCGGGGGTTTTTCTCTTTAGTTTTATTCTCATTGCACGCCTATTCTCAATCCAAGTCATCCATGGGGATGAGTATCGCGAACAAGCAGAGCGACAGTATAGCATTGGAGGGAACGGAAATTTTGATCGCGGGTCCATATTTTTTACAGAAAAAAACGGGGAACGTATCAGTGCAGCAACAGTTGAAGCGGGGTATACCATTGCGATTAATCCAAAACTCATCGTAAATGCGCAAGATGTGTATAACAAAATCAACAGCATTACCCCGCTCGACAAAATTTCTTTTTTGGAAAAAACGAATAAAAAAGACGATCCCTATGAAGAGGTAGTAAAACGCTTGGATCAAGAAGATGCACTATCAATTCAAAAATTTGATATCACGGGGGTCACGATAGAAAAAGATAAATGGCGATTATACCCCGGCGGAAAAACAGCAGCGCACCTTCTTGGGTTCGTTGGGTACAAAGATGACATGTTGGCAGGGAGGTATGGTCTCGAGGCATACTATGATGATGTGTTGCAGAAGAACCATGAAAACCTTTACTCTAATTTTTTCGCTGAAGCATTCTCGCTTTCAAAATCTTTTTTTGAAAAAAATGGATGGCATGAAGGCGATGTTGTTACATCAATAGAGCCATCTGTGCAAGGTTTTCTCGAGACCTCTCTCGCGGGGATTATGAAAAAATGGAATTCTAATTTGTCGGGTGGAATTATTATGGACCCGAAGACGGGTGAGATTTATGCTCTTGCAAATGCTCCTGACTTTGATCCAAATACATTTGGAAAAGAAAAAAACTCAAGCGTTTTTCTCAACCCCATCGTCGAGAGCACCTACGAAATGGGTTCTATTATCAAGCCGCTTACGATGGCGGCAGGGCTTGATGCGGGCGTGGTGAAGCCGGAAACGACCTATGATGACAAAGGGTTTGTGGTTGTTGACAATTCAACCATAAAAAACTTTGATGGAAAGGGACGGGGTGTGGTTCCGATGCAAGAAGTGCTTGACGAGTCTCTTAATACAGGCGCCGTGTTTGTGATGCAGAAACTGGGAAAAGACCGTTTCAGGGATTATATGACGCGGTATGGATTGGAAGAAGAGACGGGTATTGATTTGCCGGGCGAAGTGCGTGGGTCTTTAAAAAATTTGGATGAGAACGCAAAAAATAAAAGGATGGTTGAGTATGCGACCGCCGCATTCGGGCAAGGCATTTCAATGACTCCCATTGCGACCGCGCGAGCGCTTTCCGTACTTGCAAATAAGGGGAAAATAGTCACACCGTATGTAGTGAAGGAAATCAATTACGCGGTGGGTTTTTCGCGGACAACCGTTACCGACAATGCAAAGCCTATCTTAAGACCGGAAACTTCTGAAACAATCACACGAATGCTCGTTCATGTCGTGGACAATTCACTTCTTGGTGGAACGGTAAAAATGGAACATTACAGTATTGCTGCGAAAACAGGTACTGCCCAGATGGCGCGCGAAGACGGGAAGGGATACTATGATGACCGATATTTGCACACCTTTTTTGGCTATTTCCCTGCGTATAATCCAAGGTTTATCGTTTTTCTGTATACAAAATACCCCAAGAACGTCAAATATGCCGCATACACGCTCACTGCTCCATTTATGGATATTACAAAATTCTTGATAAACTATTACAATATTCCGCCGGACAGATAAAAATGGAAAGTTAAAAAATTAAAATGCAAAATGGCAAATTAAAATTAAAAAATTTAAATCCCTAATTTTGATATGTGCATTCGATAAAAATATATGGAACTTATTAAATCTATAGCTAAAAAAATTATCGTTGTGATCATTACACTTGAAGCACGGCTGGTCATAAAAAAATACAAGCCCAAGATCATTGCGATCACGGGGAGTGTAGGGAAGACTTCAACCAAGGATGCCGTGTATGAAGTGATTGCAACCTCTTTCATTGCGCGGAAAAGCGAAAAGAGCTTCAACAGTGAGATCGGTATTCCGCTCACGATTTTAGGAGTTTCAAATGCATGGGGGAATCCTTTGTTGTGGGCAAAAAATATTTTGTCGGGGCTTGCGCTCATTCTCTTACGAAAACATTATCCGCAATGGCTCGTGCTTGAGGTCGGACTTGAAAAGCCAGGGGATATTCGCGACGTAACAAAATGGCTTACTCCCGATATTGTAATTATGACGAAATTTAGTGATGTGCCCGTGCATGTTGAGTTTTTCTCCTCACCCGCGGCTCTCATGGAAGAAAAGGCAGCACTTGTCGATGTTCTTAAAAAAGAAGGGTTACTCGTTTTAAATTATGATGATGAAAAAGTCCTTGCGCTCAAACAAAAAAGTAAGAGCGCGGTCTTTACATTTGGTTTCAGTGATGAGGCGACCATTCGTGCATCTCATGACGAGATTGAATATGACAAAGAAGGAAATCCCGAGGGTACTATTTTTAAAGTTAACCATGACGGCACAGCAGTCCCCGCACATTTACCCGGTACTGTTGGACGCCAATATATTTATTCAGTTCTTGCTGCGCTCTGCGTTGGTTCATTTCTCAAGATAAATATGATTACCATGGTAGAAGCAGTGGCAAAATTTAAAACTCCCAACGGACGCTCGCGTGTAATCAAAGGTGTCAAGAATACATATATTATCGACGACACATACAATTCATCCCCCATAGCAGTAGAAGCAGCCATTGCGACATTATCACAATTTAAAACAAAAGGAAGAAAGATCGCCGTGTTGGGTGATATGCTCGAGCTGGGGAAGTATGCAGTTACGGAACATAAACGCATCGGAACTTTGGCGGGAGGTGTGTGCAATACGCTTTTGTGTATTGGCGTACGAGCACGTTATTTTGCAGAAGGAGCAGAAATAGGCGGGTTAAGTGAGAAAAATATTTTTCAGTTTGATGATACAAAAGAAGCAGGTAAATTTCTTGAATTATTTATTAAAGATAGTGATGTCATATTGGTGAAAGGTTCTCAATCAATGCGAATGGAACGGATCGTAGAAGAAATCATGGCGCATCCGGAAGAGAAGGGGGAGTTGTTGGTACGACAGGAAGAGGAGTGGCAAACGAGATAAGAAGTATGAATTAAGGATTGCAAAGAGGAACTAGGGTGGTTTCTGCGTATGGTTATCTTGATTCTTTGCTCATAATTCGCTATTCTTATCTCGCCATAAATGGCCTTATCGTCTAATGGTTAGGACATCGCCTTCTCAAGGCGGTAATCGGGGTTCGACTCCCCGTAAGGTCACCAATCGAAACGTTTTTGTTTTCTAAACTAAGGAGCGATTTTGCTAAGAAAGCAGTAAGCTAAAAATACATATGATTACCTCAGAACAATTTTCAAACCTTTTTCTTCGTGACGAACAAAAAGATACTAGAGTTAATTT
>JAUSHB010000015.1 GCA_030648955.1 bacterium | reverse complement strand
ATCTATTTCGAGCAGAATCCGGATGACAGATACTAATCGCACGCGCGGAGCGCGTGGTGGCTCTGGACTGAATCGTACGCTCAAATCGCGCGCCTCGCCCCCTCCCTCCGGTCGCGGGAGCAAAAACCAAAATGTTTCCTTACCTTTCCTCTTTCTTCGGCGGGGGGTGTGGGGGGAGCCGATAAAAAATGGAAAGGAAATTTTTGGTTTTGCTTCGCCGTTTCAGTCTCCGAAAAGAGCAATCTTATTTTAACATTTTTGTTTACTCTTTTCTCCGTCTTCACGGCGAGACGAGGCGCTTCATCTCCGCGTTTTGTGGTAACTCTAAACCCTGTGGCTTCGTTCGCTGGTCGTGGTAAAAGAAAAGGCGCACGTACCCGAAGGTCGTGCGCCTGTGTTGCTTCCCGAACGAAAGGAGGATCTTCGTGTTACTTCGGAGCGTTCGCCAGTGCTCCGATGAATCCGGGTTGCATGACGAGCAGACTTCCCGTATCGAGATCATCCTCGCCGACGAACATCTTGAGCCAGTTCGCTCGTGATGTTTTTTCGCTTGCGAAGATAGTTGCGTTCTCGGCACACCAGTCGGCGAGCTCCTCGGCACTGGCAAACACCGGACTGACAGGGCTTCCTTCGCTACAGGTTTCCCAGAGCTGGTAGCCGTCGCCAGTCGGTGGCTCGTACTCCTTCCACTCCTCGTGGAGTTTCCGGATCGCTTCGTTCGGATGAGGGAGCGTTCCCTCGCCGTTGCACACCGGGCACTTGCCGAAGACACCGAGTCGCTTGGCGCGAGCTTCGACTAGAATCCAGCGGTTGATGGCGTCGTGGCTGAAGCTTCGCTGGTTCCACTTGTTCACTTCGTCGGCGGTCGGGATGCGTCCGTTGTCATACGGCAACCAGCTGTTGCCGCCATCTGCCACCTTCTTCCGCACGACTTCCCGCTGTTCGTCGTTTAGAGGAACACGGGTGAAGTCCATGAGGCGGCCTTCGTCCACGAGCGCCTGCACTTCGTCCTGCGTGATGCTGTTGCACCAGCGTCGGCTTCCGTCGCCGTCGTGATCGTAGAACTCGTCGGCGATCTGCTTGGTTGCGGTGTTCTGACTGCTTCCGTCACAGAGGTTGCAAGTGAGTGGGCCGGGGTAGGGATTGATGTACCCTTCCCAAACCTTGTCGAGTGGCCCCTGAAAATCCAGAGGCACACGCTTCAGTGTTCGATGTCCCATTGGTATCTCCTTTTCGTTTAGGTTGTGAATGTGCGGTTTTTGAGCCAAAATAGCCCAATGAATCCTGCCACCATCTTAGCATACGGACACAGTTCTGTCAAGCCCAATTGATAACCCTAAATTACCCTTATTTGACAGCGTATTTTTGCCTTATTTCTTCAAGTCTTTGTTTCTCATGTTCAGCTGTTCAGCCAGATTTTTTATTAACCGCTCAATCTCCCTAACTGGTTCTTCCTCAAAGTTTTTATAGGAATTACTCGCAAACTCAAGTTTATGATAAAAAAGTTCAATCACGTCTCTCACAATACGAAGCAACACATCCATTTCTCGCACCGTAAGTTTGACAGTGATTTTCTTAATATCGTCGTGAGCTAAATACTGATCTCTATAAGTTTTTAGTCTTTTAATTACATCTTTGTTTCTCGTTAGTCGTTTTTGAAATTTCTTCAAATCAGAAATTTCAAGCTGTTTGTAGCTTGCAAAAATTTCTGGAATAATTTGTCGTTCACCATGGTAAGCTAAAAAATCTTTTTGAGTTAATCGGTGAATATTTTTCTTGGCGTAGTTTAATACCCAGTAAACTGTTCTGGTCTGATCCGGAGGTTTAGGAATATCAAAAAATTTTGCAAGCTCAATCAAAAAATAACATCTCGTCGCTTCCTTAGTTGTTGAGAAAAAGTACACATAATTACCGAAGACTTTTACATTCTTTTCTGCTTTTCTTTTTCCAACAACATTTGTTGCAACGAGCTTATTGAATTGGTCAAAAATTTTATGTGAGGCAATCGTCGTGAGAAACCTTTTTCTTAGTAGTTGAACCTCCGAAAATAATTTTTCAAATTCTTTATTTTCCGACAATGTTTCGTTTGGTGGACCTACCGGGAGTCGAACCCGGACCTGTTCCATGCCATGGAACCGTTCTACCGCTATACTATAGGCCCAAGTGAGGAACCAAAGAGTGTGCTCGCACATTCTTTTTCCGAACGCCGGGTCTATATCGGATTTTGATATATGCCCAAGTGAGGATTATCGTATCATTTTAAAGACTTTTTTTAAAGGTTGCTTTCACACCTATCGGGTCAGATGTGGAGGTTGTATGGTGTGGTATAATTACTACATTAAATATTAAAAGATTATTGATAAGCGTTTATATGGCAGAAAACAACACACCCATCCAAGGCGGAAAAAAAGTAGCAATTTACACAACACCAACATGCGGGTATTGCAAAATGGCAAAAGAGTTCTTTAAAGAGAATAATGTTGCGTATGAGGAGTACAATGTTGCTACGGATGCCGAAAAAAGGAACGAGATGGTTGAAATGACGGGACAACTGGGCGTCCCGGTTATCACTATTGATGATAATGCTATTGTTGGATTCAATAAACCCAAAATGATTGAACTTTTGGGGTTATAAAATAAGTATCGATATCGTAAAAAAACCGTCTCGTGACGGTTTTTTTATTCACGACTGGTATGATAGAGTTTGTTGGTAAAATGTCCTTGTAGTTCAATGGATAGAACGAGGGGTTCCTAATCCCTAAATGCAGGTTCGATTCCTGCCGAGGACACAGGCAATAGTAGAGCCCGCTTTGGCGGGCTTTTACTTTGTCTGTGCCCGAGGAGCGAGTGAACTTGCTTCACTCGCATCAGGAATCGAACGGCGGAGCATGTTGCGAAGCAACGGCGAGCCGCGTCCAGCAGTACTTAGTGAACGAGAAGCTTTGCTTTGAGTGAGCTTAGTAACTGCGGGACATTCCTGCCGAGGGCATAAAAACGTGAAGAAAATCTCCCCTGCGGGAGATTTTTAGTTTTTATGAGCCGGAGCATATCGCGAAGCGATGCGAGGTGGGGTCGCGAACACTTGGTATTTTATGAACGAAGTGAAGTAAAATACTTAGTGATTCGTGACTAAGATGCCCCTCCATTAGGAAGGACATCTTTCATTTTTAAGAAGTTTTGATATACTGGCAAGTACACATGTCCCATTAGGAATTTTCTAGAAGAATCTGGTATATAAGGATGGATTGGGTCATGTAATGTAGCTCGTTGAGAGAAATAGTAAGGAATAATTTACTAACAGGATGGATTCTGATTTAAAAAAACTGGCTGAAGAAAACCTAGAGATTTCTAGGGAGAACAATAAGATTCTCCGTTCAATGCGGAGTGCATCACGCTGGGGAAGTGTATTTCGTATTTTCTACTGGGTAATTATAGTCGGTTCCATGTTGGGCGCTTACTACTATTTCCAGCCTTTTATTCAAGTGCTTGAAAAACAATATCAGATGGGTGCTTCATTTTTTTCTCAATTACAAAAAGAAGGGACATCAATCAATCAGTATTTCAATTCCCCGGGCACTACTTCAAAAAAATAAACATACAATGCTTGGATAGCTCAGTTGGTAGAGCATTCCCCTGAAGAGGGAAGGGTCCCCAGTTCGAATCTGGGTCCAAGCACCATTGAAAAAATCCCCGCCAATTGGCGGGGATTTTTTCTAAACTACCTTAACCTTAATTTCTCGAACTTTCTCTTTGTCTACCTTTGGAAGTCGCAGGGTTAGGAGTCCGTGTCGTTGGGTCGCTTCCGCTTCCTCGGGCTCTATTTCTTGAGGGAGAAGTACTGTGCGTGAGAATGCTCCCCAATAGAGTTCTTTATTAAAATAATTTTCGTTTGGTATGTTCGATGGCGCATCTCGTCTGCCTTTAATGGTCACCATGTCGCGAGTGATTGAAATATTGAGGTTCTCTGGAGATACTCCGGCAACGACAGTCTGAAGCACGATTTCATTTCCGCTTTGGTACACGTCCACAGTAAGTTGTCCCTCGTCGGACTCTTCTGGCAACCACTCATGTATGCGATTATTAGGACCAGGCGTTGTTTTAATAACTTCTTCGTCGCCCTCTACTGACACGGTTCCCGTTAATCGCTCAAAAAATGATCGTTTTTCTTTTGACATGGAGTTAGTTTATAAAGTAAAAAGCGTGTAAGGTTTATAAAGAAAAGGATTGCGTCTTCACGTTACGAACTTTCAACTTAAGTAGTTATGTTATTAAGATTTTTTCGGGGAAATCACTACAACGGGTCTCATGTGTTTGATACGCTCAAAGAGTAAAATAATTATAACGATGACTCCCCAATAGTATGAGAACACTCTTAATGATTGCCCGATGTTATCAACTTTAATTATAGATAAATTAAACAGAGTGTGCAAGAGTGCAGCAATAATAACTCCTACCAGAGCCCACAATATACGCTCCAAACGATGGCGATAAAACGTGAATGCGATCATGATACCTAAGACCGCGGACGAAGCGACATGGAGAACGGTTGCTCCGATAAAACGGAGGTTTCCGTTGATGAGCCCCATGGCAATACCCTGACTGGAGGTGATATTGAGGAGATAGAGTGTATTTTCCATCGCAGAAAAACCAAGTGCCACAGTGATGAGATAAATGAGCGCATCTACGGGCTCATCAAAATATTTACTGTGGAATGCAATGATATATACAGCAAGGAATTTCACAAGTTCCTCGATTAGTGCAAGTGATGTAGCGAGAGTATTATTTCCCCCAAGCGAACCGCATGAACCATTTACAATAAATGAGCAGGCAAAATGTTCCAATGGCAGTGCCAAAAACACCGCTCCCATACCAACGAGAAACGAGGCGGCAATTTTTTCTCGCGGTTCAGGGTGGACACTGTCTTCTTTGAGCCAAAACCAAAGCCAGAACAGAGCGGGCAAAATTCCCCCAAATACTGCAAATATAAGCGTCGTGAGTTCTGTCATAGTATTGGCCAAGACTCAACCATGAGCAGTTGATTTTTTTTATGAGGAAGCATCCCCCAAATTTCTTCAGTTACAAACGGCATGAATGGATGGAGCAGGGTAATCGTCGTGGAGAGAATCGTAAGTAATGTCCATTTGCACGATAGCGTATCTGCCGTATCACCCGACAGTAATCGCTCCTTACTTTTTTCAATAATAATACCGGCAAACGTATTCCAGAAATAGTGGTACAGTTTTTCTCCCGCAAGATAAAAACGATAGTTTTCGATATCTATCGTCACATCGCGCGCCATAGCATCAAGTTCTTTCAAGATTTCTTCGTCTTGAGTTGAGAGGGGAGGTTTTTTTTCAGTATCAATGCCTTCTATATTTGAAAGCACAAACCGCGTCGCATTCCATATTTTGTTTGCAAAGTGCTTGTATCCTCTGATCTTATCTTCAGAGAGATTCAAGTCAGTTCCTGGTGTATTGCCGACAATGAGAGACATTCGTGCCGCGTCTGCTCCGTATTTTTTTATCATATCAAGCGGGTCGATGATGTTGCCGAGCGACTTACTCATCTTCTTGCCATTTTTATCACGCACAAGTCCATGAAGGTAGACTGTTTTGAAGGGGATCTCCCCCAAAAAATAACCCGACATAAGAACCATGCGTGCAACCCAGAAAAAAAGGATATCGTAGCCTGTTTCAAGGATTGTTGTCGGGTGATATGTCCCCATGTCGCTTTCCGAATTAATACCACCGTCTGAAGTGAAGACGGGTTTGCCCCGAGCATCGTCGAGTGGCCATCCAAGTGTTGAAAATGTCCATAATCCGGAAGAAAACCATGTATCAAGGGTATCGGGGTCTTGCTCAATAGTACCGCCACAATACGGACATGATCCCGGTAGCTCAATACTTACAATTGGGTTGGCGCATAAAGGCGTACTGCGCTCGTCTTTTGAAAATGTACAGTACCACACGGGAATTCTATGTCCGTACCATATCTGTCGGCTGATGCACCAATCATGCAGATTGTCGATCCAATGAAAGTATGTTTTTTCAAAATAATCCGGGATGATTGTAATTTGATTATTTTCTACCACCTTACGCATCAGTTCTTTCAAGGTAATCTCTTTACCAGTCTCAATACCCTCGATATGAGACTTTTTCATTTTGAATTTCTTATCTACGTTCACAAACCACTGCAACTTTGGGAGCGGTTCGATAATACCACCACTTCGATCAGCTACGGTGACGTTTTGCTTCACATCTTCCTCTTTTTCGAGCAGTTTTTCTGCGGTAAGCCACTGTACAATCATTTCTCTCGCTTCTTTCACCTTTTTTCCTTTATAGGGATCTACTGTAATACGTGTATACTCATCAATCACTTGAACAAAAGGAAGATCATGGCGCGCGGCTATTTCCGAGTCTGTTTGGCTGTGTGCGGGAGTTACGCCGAGGGCACCCGTTCCATATGTGGGATCAACGGCATCATCACCCACGATTTTTATGTGTAGTTTTGTTCCAGCAAACAGGAGATCAAATTCTTTTCCGATGTACTTGCTGTATCGTTTATCATCGGGATGTACCGCAACTGCCGTATCACCCAATTTAGTTTCAGGCCTGGTAGTTGATATGGAAATAGGGAAGTCGCGTGAGTATTTAAAAGTATACAATTTCCCCACAACCTCCCTATACTCAATCTCTTCATCGGAGACTGTTGTTTGTCCCTTGGGATCCCAGTTGACCACCTTATGCTTGCGATAGATAAGTCCATCATCATACATTTGTTTAAAAGCCGTTCGGACGGCAAAATTTCGTTTTTCGTCGAGCGTATAGGCTTCACGGCTCCAGTCGATGGAAGCGCCGAGTTTTTTGACTTGGTGGACAATGGTGTCATGGCTTTCTTGCGCGTATTGTGTAACCCGCTGTAAAAAAACTTCTCGTCCCAAATCGTGTCGGTTTTTCTTTTCTTCCTTGTAGATAATGCCCTCAACCTTTGATTGGGTTGCGATTGCTGCGTGGTCTGTTCCCGGAAGCCAAAGCGTTCGGAAGCCCTTCATTCTATGATAGCGAGTAAGAATATCTTCAATAGCAATTATTACAGAATGCCCCATGTGGAGAATGCCGGTTACATTAGGTGGCGGGAGAACCATAGAGAATACTTGGGCATCCTTTTTGCACACTTCTTTTTTTATACATATATCAGGATCAAAAAACCCGCTTTCTTCCCAGATATGGTAAATGCGGTCTTCAGTTTCTTCTGAGTTATATGGTTTTAAGAGACGTTCATTAATCATAAAATCATCTCTATGATATCACAAAGGGCATTGTTTTCTAGATTTATACTGTTTTTTTATATTTTGCGGTTAGATATTGAGCAGATTCTTATCCACAAGCAATACACAGGTTTTCAACAGATAGGTGATTTATTTAAGTTAGCTAATACTTTGTAAAAATATTGCAAATGATAAATTATTTCTCTGATTGATTGCACACCCACCAGAAATTATTGAGTAATAAAAAATGTCCTTTATGGAATCCATATAGAATAGGAAATTTTAAGTCCATAAAGGACACAATTATTTTAAAATAAAATACACGAATCGAGAGACCATTAAATGTCCTTTAAGTTATTGCTTAAAAGCTTGACTTGCATATAAATATATATAGGATTGCTGATACATAAGCAATATACAAAATACTCCTTATTCTTTATTTAAATACACCTATGGCACACTCAAGATTCTATAGAAACTATTACCTATTCTTTTTCGCAACATTGATACTCACCGTTGCTGGTTTATTTGTTGCTGGAAATGCGCGTGCGGACGAAACACAAGAATCTCACGAAAGTTCATCGTCATCAACTTCTGCTTCTGCGAGTGCCTCGGCATTTGCGAATTCATATACACACGAAGATGGTGACGACGATGACCAGGATGAAAACCACAAGATTAAAATCTGCCATATCCCACCTGGTAATGAACACAACCCACAAACAATTGAAATAGACAAAAGCGCGTTTACCCCACATCAAGAGCATGGTGACTACAAGGGGGAATGCAATCAAAGTGAGCCAGTGGGGTCCATCACCGTTTGCAAGATTATTGTAGACGATAAAAAAAACATACTATATGAGGAGGCACCCCCTGGAGCTTCATTTCAGATTTTTGGGTTAATGCCATCGACAATAGGCGAGGGGGGGGTGCCGGTCGGTGTCATCCCAACATCGACATTTACTGTCCCCCTTGGTCTTAATAATAAAATTATTGATGCAAGCACGCAAAACGATGCCCAGTGCCTTACGTATGGCAATCTAAAGCTCGGTGCGTACTATTATGGGGAAGAAGATCTCCCTAGTAACGAATGGCTTACACCGCTCTATAATGACCAGTTTACCGTAGCAGTTCATTCCACCAGCGATTTTTTTCCATATAGTAATGAGCTTTTTACGGAAGATACGAGTGACGATTCTTTGAGGAACAAAAATGTGGATGGAAATATCATATTAAACAAAGATAGACCAGAGCGAACGCTTGTTATCCTCAATACATACAAGAAAACAACCCCCAAGCCAGAGCAGGGGAAACTTAAGATATGTAAATGGAATGACATGACAGGAGATGGGAAAAGTGCTACAAGTACCGATGATACCCCTTTTCCAAAATGGAATTTCAATATAAAAAATGCTAGTTCTTCAGAGGAAATTTGGCATCTTCTCACCGAGGAATCGGATGGATGCACTGTGAGCGACCTGATTGACGTAGGAAGCTACTCAATCAAAGAAGAGGTACTACAGGATTGGACTCTACGTGGTGTATATGTGAATGGGGACAAGGTAAACAATGTTCCCGTTGGCACAACGACGGATATTCTGGCAAGTATTTTTAATGAAGTAACGACGCGTGTGGATTTTTACAATCACTACGAAAAACCGGCAACTACGACATCCCCGTTACCCTCATTATTAATTTCCGCAACAAAGATTGTTTGTAATAATGAATCTGACCTCCCTAATTGGGGATATGGGGAGCAAAATATCACTGTTACTACTGCGACAGAATGGGTGGAGACTCACTCGGGGTGCCATCTTGAAAAAGGTTGGAACTTTCAATATGCAAGCTCAACGGCGCTAAATCCGGGAGACCAAGCGGGAGAAGTTTCTGATTGGACTTCGTTTGGTCCTACGAATGAACTTGGAGTTGCAACAACGAGCGTGACAAATCAATCTCTGCTCAATGGAAGCCATATTTGGGTGCGCGAGGTAATGAAAGAAGGGTACATGCCGTTTTCAGGTCTTTACGCAACTTCAACAGTATCAGCTGAATTCTATTGTACGGAAGATGTTTACAATTATGATAATTATGATTATGTCGTAAATCCTCAAGCGGGGAAGTCCTATTCATGTGTAGCATGGAATGTACCAAGTACTCCCTCTTCTGCACTTCAATGTAGCGACACCGTGGATAACGATCTCGATGGCAAGATTGATACGGAAGATCCTACCTGTCACACTGACGGTGACTCAGAAAATCCCGAATCATACAATCCCAATGGTAATAATGAAAATTCAAAGCCAATTATTACCCTTGTAGGCGATGCAACAATCAATCTCACGGTCGGGGGCACATTCACTGACCCTGGCGCAACTGCGTCTGACGAAGAAGATGGCGACCTCTCCAGCATGATTCACGCCACAAGCACGGTCAACATGAGTGTTCCTGGTACCTATACTGTCACCTATGGCGATGTTATTGATTCACGGGGAACTTCTGCGGATCAGGTAATACGCACTATTGTGGTATCGGGTGGTGGCGGAAGTGGCGGTGACGGTGACGGCGGAAGTGGCGGTGGCGGCGGAGGGGGTGGTGGTGGCGGAGGGGGCAACAGTGGCGGTGGAGGGGGTGGAGGCGGTGGTAATGGTCCGATTATTCCAAATGCGCTAAGTATTTTTAATGAAAAAGTTGTACTGGTAACAGAAAATTCTGCCTTGGTATCATGGGATACCAACATCCCTGGGACGAGTCAAGTTTTCTTTGACCTAATTTCTCATGCAACAGGAACGGAGCCAATGTATGGATACGCATCATCAACCGTTAAAGTTACCAACGAAACAACCAGCCATACACTCCTCATTACTAATCTTCACAATGGACCTCCGTATTACTTTAGACCAATTTCATCAAAAAATACTGAAACAGCCATAGGGCAAGAACTTGTTGTTAGCGCGGTTGTTAATACAATCGTGGGGAGTTGTAATTTACTCAATGATTACATGAGAATCGACTTTTCAAATAATCCAATTGAGGTAAAGAAACTTCAATTATTCCTTAAAAATTTGGAAGGGTTTCCCGACCTAGCAATAACGGGAATATTTGACCAGACAACATTTGATGCCGTAGTTGCATTTCAGGAAAAATACCGCATCGATGTCTTGAATCCATGGGGGCACAAAAAGGGCACCGGGTACGTCTATATTACGACCAAAAAGAAAATAAATGAGATTTACTGCAACACAATATTTCCATTAACCGATAGTCAAAACGCAGAAATCGCTGCTTTCAAGGCATTACTTGAGAGTATACAAAACGGCAATAGTAACTCATTTGAATCAACGGGAAGTGATCAGCAAGAAAATGAAGATGAAGGAACTACAACAATCGAACTTCCTTTAGTGGGCGAAAGCACAACAACTCCTCGAAGTTTTGCGGGTGCAATGGGCGATATTTTTAGCCTTAAAACAGGACCACTCACTGCACTTGTTGAGCAGATTAAAAATCTTCTTACAAGCAAGGTTGCAATTCCTATCGCCCTTTTCATTTTTTTCCTCATCGTTCTTATCTTAAGGGGACGTATGGAGAAAAAAATAAGCCAATAATATGTAATGTCCTTAATAAACCTCACAAAGGAAAAGTGAGTGTTTTATGGAAGAATTAAAAATCCGAGAATGCCGTTAAAGACATTTCAAGATTTTGAATATTTATGTCCTTAATGAGTAAAAACAATCGAGAATTTTGGGATAAAAAAATTTGACATGTACCTCGGATACTTCTAATCTTAACAGTAGTAGAGTAACTCGTTTTCTGGAATTTTTAATAGATTAGTCTCATTGAAAAAATATGTTTAAAAAATTTTTACTCGTGGGGGCGAGCATGCTCTTCCTCACGCCCGTTGTTATCGTTCAGGCAGAAGACACATCTGTAATAATATCGAATGAAAAAGTTTCTATTATTGGACCTCAAACAGTTTCGGTCACATGGACTACTAATGTTCCCGCTAATGCTCGTGTCGTATATGGACCAGTAGCGCAGGCGATTGCAGAAGGTGCTCAACTACATCCACAGTATGGATATTCCTCGACAACGGCGGAAATATCATCAATAGCGACGGAACACATGGTTGTCGCCGGTCCAATTATGGGCGGGATGACCTATTTCAGACCTGTTTCAAGCGTTGGCACTACAACGGCAATAGGAAGGGAGGTAAGCATTAACCCCGCTGTGTTAAGCGGAAGTTGTGCATATGTCACATCATATCTAAAAAGAGGAGGAGAAAACAATCCCGGGGAAGTAAAAAACCTTCAGGCGTTTCTTCGTGGTGTCGAGAAGGATGCCACTGTTTCAGTAAATGGCGTTTTTGACGATGCTACCTATGAAGGAGTAAAGAAATTTCAATTAAAATACAAAGATGACATTCTCTCAGCATGGGGAGTGGGTGAGCCGACGGGATACGTATATATTACAACCAAAAGAAAGATCAATGAGATTTTTTGCAGTACCAAGATTGCCTTGACTCAAGAAGAACAATTAATTATCAATACTCCGCATATTGACAAAAAGATTGATTCTACGATGGAAATTGGTAAGGGGACGACTATTACCGACAATGGGTTACTTGCAACGGAAAACAGTGTAACAAATGCTACGGGAACGGGAATTATTGCTGAAATAGAAAGCGATAGTATGTTAAATAAGGATGAGGAAAATCTTACCGCGTCTGCGGGGGGAATTCGAGAATTTTTCTCAAAGAATCAATTCTTGGTATTGATACTTTTCGTACTCGCATTTGTAGGTATTTACCTATTTGGGAATAAGGGTGAGTCTCGAATTGATGAGAAAAAAACACAAAAAATAAAGGAGTCAAATATTCGAGAGTACGAACAATAAGAATATGCATACATATTCGCACGTTGACAGATGTCTCTGTTGTGGAGTTTTAGGGATAAGATTGTGTGTTGGGGGGGTCAATAGTACGTAATGCATTGATGCGCTGATATTTGTGGATAATATCCGTGCTTTTTCACCGAAAAAAGCTATAGTATAGAAGTGATTACTAACCGAAAAAAGTTATACAGCATTATTGCTCTCGTTATCGCTATTTTTGTTCTCGGTGTTGTTATAGCAAAAAAAGTATCGTCAACAAGGCATTCTATGGATTCTGCCGCACGGGAAGCAATCAACACTAAGTTGCGTAACCAATTCATGAATACCATGAGAGAGGTGGTTGGTATCGTGCAAAATATATCTTCTCATGGCGAAGGTTTGCGATCGCTTGCGGTGCAGATTGAGCTTCCTGATGTTTCTCCTCCGAAAGTTTTTACCTCTTCGACCCCAAAACTTGTACAAAAAAATATAACAGTTTTGATAGATGGTGAAACACAGATTGAAGGTTCCTCCGATTTCAACACTGGCGATACGGTCCACATCCTACTCAATAAAAGTGCGTATTCCGGCAGTGAGTTCAACGCTCTTAAAATATCGATTCGTGACCGAGTAAAAGAAATCATGAAACAGGTTACTAATGCGAATCTTATTCACGGAAAAATAAGGAAAAAAGGATCTACCACCATTGTGCTTTCAACGAGAGTTCCCGATAGCGCAAAATTAAGCACACTTGATGTTTCAGGATCGTTCGTGGTTCCGTATGTTGAAAAAGAATATGTAATCATTATTAATGCAAATACCAAATTTCCAGGGGTGTCATTTGCAACACTTAAGGCGGGTGATCAAGTCAGTGCTTGGGGAGAAGGAGAATTATTTAAGAAAGATTCCTTTATTGCCACTAAAATAATCAAGGAAAAATAAGTCTTAATTTTTCAGTATTTTCACACGACATTATGTATTATTTAAAAATAATTTCTCTCAGATCGATGAACGGGCATACTCATATTATTAATAAAAGATCAGCCACATCTCTTACAAATAAATTTTTGTTCTGGAGCGTACTCGCAGTAGTATTTGTCGTCTCCGCCATTACACCGCTTCACCTTATTTATGCGCAAGTGCCCGATCACTCATATTCATTTGATGAAGGATCGGGGGGAATCACAGCAGATTTATCAGGAAGCGAAACGGGTACGCTTACCAATGGCGCTCTATGGTCTGCCGGCAAAAATGGCACCGCAGTATTTTTTGACGGCATTGACGACAAAGTAGCGCTTCCTTCAACGCTTGATATATCCTCACTTCCTTTTACCATTGAAGCGTGGATTAACCCTTCAGACTATAGCAATTATCATGTTATTTTCTCAAAACGTTCTTCGTGGAATAGTGGAGATATGCGTGTGGATGTTGGTATGGATAGTGGTGATGGACGGATCTATGTAGCATCACAACCTGACTTTCGCGCCTTTTCATATTCTCCTCCACTCAATATGTGGACACACATTGCTGTGGTTGCAGACGTAACCGGCGTCTCGCTCTATACAAACGGCATGTTTCAGGAAACGATTGGTCCCACTACCCTTGGGACTAATAGCTCATCTCTTGTCAATATCGGCGGCACAGGAGATGACCAGGATTACTTTTCCGGTCTTATTGACGATGTTCGCATTTACACCCTTGCGCTTTCCCAAGCAGAAATTCAAGCGGATATGAACACGCCTGTGGGAGCAAATCCTCCGCCTGCGGAAATATGGCAAGTCAGCGTTCCCGATGGGGGTTCTTATGCAGATCCCATTACGAGTGTTCCATGGGAATTAGATGGTAGTAGCCCGGGATATCTTTTTACTGCAATTACTGCGGATGCTGGCAATGTTTATACAGCACGAGGACAAAATGGTTCGTGGAATAGCCCTAGCTGTTCTTTACAGCGATGGAATTCTATAACGAAGGAACTTAATGTGGCGACAGGACCTTTTCCTTGCACGGGAATTTACAAACTTGAACTAAAAATTAATCCTGCTGATAATATAATGCGACTGTTTGCTTACCGAGAAGGTGCGATTGAAATACGGGACAAAAATGGACTTACTATTATTGCAACAGAAATCACAGATACTTCTACCATAGTACCTCCCTGCAGTAATCCGTGTGACCACACAACAACAGGGGTTGCAAATGGAAGCATTGCAAAACGAACAGTGGGACGAAGTGATAGTCTCGATATATATGTAGAGCATTCCGATACTCCGGGCAGTCCTGGAAATTTTGGAAGCGCCAATCCATTGAATTTATATATAGGTGCTGATGTGACTACCTTACCAACATGGATTTCTGATGTTGTACCTGCACCAACAACCAACGGATCATGGTTATATTTTGGCGCCGAAGAAATCGCATTAAGTCCAGCCGGTGATTACCTCTATATAGCTGGTGGCAACAAAGTAGGAGGGGTGCTTTCTTCTCAAATTGAGAAACGAGAGCTTCCAGCCCTACCCGATCCGCAAGTTTCCTCAATAATTTCAGCCCCTTTTCAGATTGATAATGGCGACAACGTGGATATTTATTGGTCGAGTTCGTATGCAGATTATTGCGATATTACAACCAGTCCTTCTGTGTGGTCGGGGATGGGTCTTCCCGCAAACGGATATGAACTAAACATAGGACCAATTAATCCTCCCGTCACATTTACCGCTCTGTGCACGAGAAATTCTGATGGGAAAACCGGTTCAGCATCTGTAACGGTAACTCTTGCTCCCAATCTACCCCCTCAAGCGGTTATTACCAATCCCGCAAGTGATATCGCAATTAATTCAGGCGATACAGTTGTTTTTGATGCGGGAAGTTGTCCTAGTGGTTCTTGTGATTCGGATGGAAGTATTAGTGCATACGAATGGCGGGAAGGGGACTGCATTACGGGGACGCTACTTTCGTCAGCTTCAACATTCAATAAAAGTTATTTTACTGTGGGATCTTACTCTACATATCTTACCGTGAAAGACGATGAAGGAGCGTGGTCTAATTGCGCTTTAATAACTATTACTATGCCGCCCAAATGCAATAATGGTGATTTTGACGATGATGGTGACGGATTACCCGATGAACAAGACCCAGGGTGTTGGACTAATCCAACAGATTCAGCAACTTATAATCAGTACGATGACGATGAAAATAATTGTGGAAATCAGACCCCGCCAATGTGCGAAAAAAACTTTGGGGAAAATTTTAAGACGTGTAGATTAGATTGCGCAATCAAGTTTTACGAGAATTAGTTTTTTGGGAGATGTGAAAGTAAATTTGAGAATCGTAAATTGCCACGGGCTTTAATGAGTCCGGGTGTGGTGCCAATTTTTTTGCCTTTGGGTAATGATGCTATGCGAATGTAGCCCGCAATTGCAATCATAAGCGCATTGTCAGTGGAAAGCTCTTTGTTTGACATGAGAAGTTGAATTTTTGGAGAGTGCTTTTCTAATATTTCTTCAAATTGTTCGCGGATGTATTTATTTGCCGCGACTCCTCCTCCAATAATAATTGTTTTTGCGCCATACTTTTCGGCAGCACGGAGTGTTTTTTTTGTGAGGACGTCGGTAACCGCTTCCTCAAATTCTCTTGCGATTAACGCCTTGATATTGTCGGTGAGGTTGGGAATTTTTTTGATCGTGTACAACACGGCGGTCTTAAGTCCAGAGAACGAAAAATTGAAATCTCCCGAATGAATCATTGGTCGCGGGAGCGGGAAAGGAGATTCTTTTCTTTCGGGCGCTTGCTCTGCAATCTTTGAAATTTCCGGTCCGCCGGGATAAGGGAGTCCGAGCATCCGTGCAACCTTATCAAATGCTTCACCCACAGCATCATCACGCGTTTCGCCAATTAATTTGTATGAAAGGAGATTGTTCGTCAACACAAGTTCGGTGTGCCCGCCAGAGATGAGAAGCGCGAGAATAGGGAATTTGACTGGGGATAATGTGTAGTTTTTTAAATAAGTTAGCTTAATTTCTTTTTCTGACTTTTTACTTTTTACTTTCAACTTTTGAACTAGTAGCGCAGCGACGGCATGTCCCTCCATATGATTGACCGGGATGATGGGAATATTCCACACGAGCGAGAGTGCTTTGGCAAAATTAATCCCGACCCAGAGCGCCGGCTCAAGTCCGGGGCCGTAGGTTACGGCGATTGCATCAACATCGGGCTTTTTGATGGTGGGAATGAAGGCTAAAAATTGTTCCAAGAGTTCCGGCTCGCGCGCGAGGAGAGTTTGCAGTTTTTTGTTTTTAGTTTTTAGCAAAAGAGGAGATGAAGTTTTTTTAAGCATCCGCGCTTTTGTGAGTGCTTCTTTCAAAATTGGAATAAGGCTTTTTGAATGTTCGCGTTTTGCGATCGCAGGGAATACGCCTCCATAATGCGCATGGATCTTTGCTTGTGAGAGCGTGATGCTTGAAAGGATTTTAAACGTCGGACGTTTCAATCCCCCGCTTCCGTCAACGATACTGATTGCAGTTTCGTCACATGATGTTTCTATAGCGAGTATTTTCATATTTTCTTTGCGATAAAGAAGAAGTAATTTTTTGTTCTTGGCCTGAGTGTTTCGAGGTAGAGGATTTCAAAGCCGTGCTCACCGAGGAGTTTCTCAAGCTCTTCTTTTTTGTAATAGCTGAACCACCGAGGCGCATTTTCCCGGATTTCCTTAAGTGTGTTCTTATATCCTTCCGTATCGCCTTCAATCATCCCAAGTCCCAAGACAGCGCCAGGCTTAAGCACTCGCCATATTTCTTGAAGTGATATTCCTATTATTTGCTTTGGGACATGAAGGAGGGAAGTGTATGCCCATGCTCCACCGAATGTTTCGTCTTCAAATGGGATTTTATTAAAATCACCAACAATTGATTCTAATCCTTTTTCTTGAGAGATTTTAACCATTACTTCCGAAGCGTCAAGACAAACAACATCAAGTCCACCTTGTTTCAAAATGAGCGCATCTCTTCCTGGACCACTACCAATGTTGATGACTTTTCCTTGTGCGAGTTTCGTGAATTTGTCAATAAATGTCTTGGGAAATTTTTTCCAGAAATCCACTGTTTCCTCGTCGTATTCTTTCGCGAATTGGTTGTATGTTTGTATGGTTTTTTGGTCCATGATGTTAATGTTGTATTTTCGCCTACGGAACGCTTCGCGTACACAATCTATGTGGTCATAAATCACTAAGCATAATTATTCTCCTAATATCGAGTTTTGAGAGCGCAGATTTATCTGGTCACAAATCACTAAGCATAATTGTTCGTTTCACTCCAATTCTGCCAAGTGTTCGCGACCCCGCCTCGTCTGTCGCAAGGCGACATGACTGCGGCTTCATAAATTGCCCGCAGACAAAGCAGTTTGTCTGCTTTACGCAATTTATGACCCCACCGGGAATCGAACCCGGATTTAGAGCTTGAAAAGCTCTCGTCCTAACCGTTAGACGATGGGGCCGTACAAACTAAATCCTACTATGATTTCAGAACTTAGACAAGACTTACTTGGCTGTGCGGTTGACATATAACGGCTCGAAATGAGACAATTGAATATACATGAATATTGAGCACTTAAGAAAGATTGCGCGTAGCGGGGGAATTTCTCGTATGAAAAAGTATGGAAATCCAGGGACAAAAGAAGGAAGGCGTTTAGGGGGGCTCCATTCTGCGGCTCAGCATTCAAAAAAACCAAGCGGTTTCAAGACGCTACAAATTTTTAAAAAACCAAAACAATCTGAAGACCTAGCGGAACTTTTGGGAATACTTTTTGGGGATGGGCATCTCTCTCATTACCAAGCCTCCATTACAACAAATTCGGATACTGACAAAGAACACATTCTTTTTGTAAAAAAACTTATAGAGAAACTTTTTAGAGTCAAAGTAAACATAAGAAAAAAACTCAATCAAAAAGCTTTAGATGCCGTCATTTCTTCGCGGGATATTGTCGCTTACTTTGAAAAATTGGGAATGCCTGCAGGCAATAAATTGAAAAATGGATTACAAACACCAAGCTGGATTTTAAAATCACCAACTTACAGAAAGGGATTTATTCGTGGTTTGTATGATACTGATGGGTGCTTATATCTTGATTCCCATAAAATAAAAAATAAGAAATACTCTTATATTGGTTGGACAATTACAAGTTATGCTGGTACATTAAGAAACGATATTGTTGAGATTTTAAGGGGATTTGGTTTACACCCAACCTTAACAGACTCCCAGAAATCAGTTTATTTACGAAAACAAGCTGATATTGGGAAGTATTTTAAGATCATAGGTTCCCATAATTTTAAGCATTTAAATCGTTACAAAAAATTTGGAGGAGTCGCATAGTGGTCTAGTGCGCCGCACTCGAAATGCGGTAAGGGAGCAATCTCTTCGTGGGTTCAAATCCCACCTCCTCCGTTTGAGCTCCGCGAAAACGGTGAGATACTAGCCTTTGCGCGAACCTTTTTTGAGCGGAAAGACCAATGATACGCACGCCCCGCGCGCGTGGTGGCTCTGAATTGAATCGTACGCTCCGATTGCGTGGTGAAGCGAAGGAATGCGCCTCGGACACGCTCGCGGACTCGCGTGTGCAAAAACCAAAAAATTTCCTTACATTTTTCTCGCGTCTCCTCCCCCCACCCCCCCCCACCGCGAAGCGGA
>JAUSHB010000014.1 GCA_030648955.1 bacterium | reverse complement strand
CGCCGCCTCGGGGGAAGAAAAGTGTCGTGGTTGTGGGTGGGGGGTTTTAAAATTGTTGGTGGTTACGCCGAAAACGCCGCCGTACGTTTGGCCGACCAAAATGTTAATTCCCCCGAAAATTGTAAAAGTTTCACGTTGTCGAAAATCCTGAACGACGTACGAACCTTTTTTGAAACGGTTTATTAGATAGGGGGCTATAGTGTAGGGGCTTTGCCCCTACAACCCCACAAAATTTGGACGGGCAAAAAGGAAGGGGTTTAAGGGGAGGGAATTTTTGCCCGCCTGTTCGGCGAGGTAAAACCCACTGGTGGTGACTTGTCCCGCCGAAGCGGGCGGAGGCGGACGATTTCGGGGGCCTAACGATTTATTTGTGGGGGGGGTGTTGTTTCGTATTCGCTATGGCGAATGCGCCGCCCGACCGATTGCGTACGTTATTTATTAGAAACGCGCTTGCCCCTGCCCGCCCTTGCGCGCGCGTTGGGTTATGGTAGGCTCCCAAATATATTGTATTATAGTACAATATTGTAAAAAAGTACAATTAGGGGTAAAATGTGTATAACTTTTATGAATACTATTTCAAAAAAATTGGGTGATAATATCGCAAGAATTAGAGAAGTGAAAGGAATGTCGCAAGGTGATATTTGTCGCACTACAGGAATGGATAGAGGGTATATTAGTAGAGTTGAAAATGGATCAAAAAATCCTACAATTTCTAATTTAGAAAAAATAGCAAAGGCGTTGGGTGTAAAACCGGATGAATTATTAAAATAAATTCTATGACAACTAAAACCATAGAAAAAATTAATTTATTTAACCAAAAAACAAAAGCCAAAATAAAGGCCGATGTTATTCTTGGTGATAGCCTTGATGTATTAAAAACGATGTCGGATAATTCTATTGACCTAGTTGTCACTTCGCCCCCTTATGCTGACCAACGCAAAAGTACTTATGGCGGAATCCATCCTGACGAGTATGTTGAGTGGTTTTTGCCTATCGCCAGTGAATTGTTGCGTATTTTACAGCCAACAGGGACTTTTGTTTTAAATATTAAAGAAAAGGTTTCTAATGGTGAGAGGCATACATATGTAATGGAGCTTATTATTGCGATGAGAAAACAGGGTTGGCTTTGGACGGAAGAATTTATTTGGCATAAGAAGAATTGTTTTCCTGGTAAATGGCCAAACCGTTTTCGTGACTCGTGGGAACGACTTTTACAATTCAATAAAACAAAAGATTTTAATATGTATCAAGACGAAGTAAGAGTGCCTATGGGTGATTGGGCAAAAACTCGTCTAAAAAATCTTAGTGAAACTGACAAGAAACGAGATAATTCAAAAGTTGGTAGCGGTTTTGGAAAAAATGTTTCTAACTGGGTTGGTCGTGAACTCGCATACCCTACAAATGTGCTGATGATGGCCACAGAAAGTTCAAATAAGAAACATAGCGCCGTCTTTCCTAAAGAATTGCCAAGTTGGTTTATAAAACTTTTCACTAAGCCCGGAGATGTCGTTTTGGATCCATTTTTAGGCTCCGGTACCACCTCAATCGCCGCTTTTCAACTTGATCGTAATTCAGTGGGCATTGAAATACAAGAGGAATATCACAAATTAGCTATTAACAATATTAACGAAGAAACAAAATAATATGAAAAAATTGAACTACGAAAAATTGAACGCTTTTATTGCATCTGATGTAATAAAACCTTTCTATGAGATAAGACTCCACCGTCTCGAGTCTGCAAAACTATCCGATATTTCAAAAAGAAAAAATCCATATTTATTCAAAGCTAAGAATATTGAAACTGCTGGAGATTTAGCAAAAAGCACTCTTGATGCCTTTCTATCCTCACAAGAGGAAACGATTTTTGGTGATCTTATGGAAAATCTTGCTATTCATGTTTGCCATGAGGTGTTTAAAGGCAAGAAAGCTGAAGAAGGAAAATACAGAAGCGTGGATTTGATATTTGAACGAGATAAGAAAACATATATCGTTGGTATTAAGTCTGGGCCAAATTGGGGTAACTCCGACCAGGTTAATACGATGAAAAAGAACTTAAAAGTTGCCAAAAAGTTTCTTCGCGCCGAATTAAATAAAAACAGTATCGTTTCTGTCAACGGGTGTATTTATGGACGAGATAATAATCCACACAAAGTAAATAAAGACCCCGATCTTAGTTATTACAAAATTTGCGGCCAATCTTTTTGGGAACTTATCTCCGGGGACGATCAATTGTATAAGAAAATCATTCAGCCACTCGATAAAGAAGCCAAAAAACGAGATGATGTTTTTAAGGAATTGTATGTAAAGAAAATCAATGAAATGACAAAGGATGTTGTTGAACTTTTCTATACGAAGAACACTCTTGATTGGGAAAAAATCATTGATTACGTTTCCAAAAAGTAAAGATTAGCAGAAGCAAACTTTTCTTTATGCGGTTAGTTCCTTATTGATCTCCACGCAGTTATCAACCTTAGGAGGTGATTACCTGCAACCGGAGAAAGTCTAAAACGAGCCGGAATTAAAGAGCCGGCGTATTTAATAACTTCAAGTCTATTTTTTTGTTGTGCAATTGCATCAAGCGCTGCGAACACCAAAGCCTCTCTTTGAAGATCTGAGATGGTCGGCTCTTTCCAAAGCTGATAGAAAAATTCAACTGCTACACCCATGGCTGATACAAGTTCAATGCTTGGCCCGGTAATACCTGCTAGTACCGTTGTAAAAGGACCTGTACTAACCCATCCCGCCGACTTCGCCGCGTAGAGAAGCGACCTTCCGCTTATTGTTGTATGTCGATATCGCAGCTCGCAGAGTGATACGTTTATTTTTTCCATATCATCTGTGGTAATTAATTCTTTTTCAACGGCAATAATTGCAAGTACCTGCGTCCAAAACCCCTTAACTGCAAAATCATGTAGGGCAATAGATCTTGTTCCGTGGTCATCAGAATAGAGTGGGCAATTTCGTTCTTTCGCAATCATCATTGTATCCACGAAGCTTGTTCCTATGGTTTCGTAGAGTCGCTCCCGTCGTTCCTTTGGAAGCTTGAGAATTTCTGCCATTGGAGCAACGGTACAATTTGCGGCAATCCAATCTTTTATTTTTTGAAGAAACGTGATCTGCTTTTGGATATCTTCTGTGGTCACTTCCTGTCGGAAATACTGACCAGATTCTTTCCAGACTGTTATGAAACCCTTGGAGCTCATGCCGTTTTTCTGAGCGATTTCTTGGGTAAGAATGTCTATAGTAGATTGAGCAATGAATACTTCTTCAAAGCTATTACGAAGTATGCTCAAGCGGTCCATGTTTCCAAGGGTAAGTAATGCCGTAAGATCTACCGCTACGGTCTTTGAGTACTTAACAGTTTTGATAGCATCCTGTCGTTCCTCTAGAGTTCCAGCACAACACCGTATGCCAAGGCGAGGATTATTAACTAAGCCTCCCCAAATTGTTATTGGATCGCGGCCGATAAGATTAGCAAACGTACCAATTGTAAGTTTGCCTTCCTCGTAGAGTTTTTGTACGCGTAAAATATGCTCATCGTGTCCAACTGTTTGATCTAACATCTTCATCAGCTGATCACGGTTTTCTTGCTCGGTGCTAGAATCAGTTTTTACTGTAAACCTTTTGAATGGTGGATTTTCTTCTTCGCCGAATAAATGCGGAAACATGGCCATAGTTTCGTGAAGAGCATGGACGTATTTACTTTTAATTTCAGTAACCTTCAGTCTAGTTTCCGACGGCTTTCCTTCATCCCGCACAATTTCTTCATTTACTTTTTTCCCCATAAGCCTTTTAGCAAGCGGATCGTTCGGACTAAGAGCATCTTTGTCACTGCCGGGGGTCTCTTCGATTACATACCAGCGCCTCGGACTTCCGTCTTCCTCAACAGCTATAGCTGTGTCTACACCTACTGATGTAGGAGAAAATTGATCGTCAAGTGTCTTTTCTCGGTCAAAAAATATGCTCATATATGTTGTGTGGGCATCCCCATTTCTTGGTGAATTCTTTCGCAGAACATATGCAATCTCCAAGGCTCTAATGGACATGTTGCGTTGTGTATAGAGCCAAGCAAGTTGCCCGGTCGCATTAAACTTAAGATCGTCAGGAAGCTGAGCTAGATCAATAGGGCCTTTCAAAAAAGCATCCAGTTTGTCCAGCTGACCATCCCTTAGGAGATAGGTGGCCCATTTTACCTTAAACGCCAAATCTTCGGAATGATCGGTTATATATTTTTCAGAGGTAGCAATTGCACCTTTAAGGTTGCCCATTGAGTCTAATATGGATACTTCGATGTCGTAAATAAAGCGACTCTTTTCTTTTTCCGGTACCGATCGAGCGGCCTCCAATGCCTTTTCGTATACCTCTGCTTCGTAGTAAGAATAAATCAACTTACTCACAAGCGATGATCCGCTTCGTGGGTCAACCAGTTTCTCATATAACGGCCACGCATCTGCGTAGCGCTTTGAAGCATACAACTCATCTGCAAGCTCAAACAAACCACGAATAGGTGTATCATCTGAAACGTAGGTCCGCGCGTCGTTCAAAAGTTGATTGTGTGCATTGAGATCGTTCGCTCTTTTCTCAATCCGAGCGGCAATAACAAGGTCTGTAACACTGCCGGGATTTGAAGCTCGTAGTTCATTCGCAAGTTTACGCGCCGGATCAAACTGATCCTTACGCATATAGGCATGAATGAGTAAGCGTTTTTCATCTGATAAAAGTTCCCTGGGCTTTTTCGTATTCTTTATCGATTCTTCAAGAATCGGTATTGCTGAATTATCTTCCTCACGTTCATGACATATCCCCGCAAGGAGAAGTGCTGCTTCTGGAGTTTTTGGATTGTCTAAGATTTGCTTGAAGATGACAATGGCTTCTTCGCTTTTTCCTTGCTCATATAATAAAAACGCTTTCTGCCTTAAAAAACCCGGGTTGTTGGGTTCAAGTTTTATTGCAAATTCGGCATCAGCCAAAGCCTTGTCTCGGTTGCCAAGCAGCTTGTGGGCAACAGCTCGATTTCCAACCCAGTTGGCTCTGTATTTCATGGTCTCTGAATTTTCTAGGGTACCGATTGCATTATCCAAAAGGGCAAGTGCGCGTTCAAGTCGCTCCTTATCAGCGGAAGTAATGTGCATACCGGATTGAACATCATGCCGTTTCTCAAAAGCCTGTAAAATGGCTGTAGCAAGAGTGGCCCGGAGATTCGGTGCTGGCTTGCTCGGATCACTATTATCGACTGCAACTTCAAGCCAGTGTAGAATTTCTGGTTCCATTTCTCGTTCGCGTGCCGCATGCGCGATGGCGTATGCAACTGATTCATTTTTCCGTAAAACTTCCGGAATTCGTTCAATTATAGACTGAAGCTTATCAAATGGTGCGGCAGCGTAAGCTAGAAGTTCATTCGCTCGCTGACTCAACGGGTTTTTTTGTAGAATTTGTTCTACGATCTTAGCGGCCTCCTCCCGCTGACCCACAAATAAATATCCAAGTGATTTATTGCACAAAGCTTTTTCATCTTCGGAATTATATTGAAAGGCTTCAATAAAAAGCATCCCAGCTTTTTCTTCATTTCCAAGCGCGGCGAGGGATGCTGCCTTATTGGTTAGAATGCGAAATTTTATCATCCCCGCTACTTCCGGATTAAGTCTTTTCTCAAGTGCTTCAATTCGATCAAGCGCTTCTTTAGGACGATTGGCGTTAATCAAGTCCCTGATCTCGTCAATTTCTTTACCATATTCTCCAGCAAGATCACCGCCACTTGCGATTAATTTCACCAGCTCTCCAACTGCATTGATGTCCTCTCTAACACTACTCACGCCTTGAGCGGTGTCTTTTGTAGCTGCTGATTGTTCGACTTGCAACTTGAGAATTAAATCAGACGTGCGTTTAACTTCTTCTACGGCTTTCGCGCTTACTCCGGTAGCAACGAGATGATACTGATCAAGCAGCTCAGGATAAGTACCAAGCATATCCTTGATATCATCCCATGAACACACTCGCACAGTGAAAATACCTTGGGCTATATTTAATTCCGTAAGTCGCCGAGCTTCTGTTTGAAGACGAACATCGCTCTTTCCAGTATAGGCGACAACAAACTCACGCAGAGTAGGTGTAAATATTTTTGCATCTTCAACTATCCGCTGAAGTTCTGCGACGGTGAGAGAATCGTCCGCAAAAGCATCTCTTTTTTTACACTGCACGCCGCCGCTAATTCCGGCTTGTTTTTTAATATCACCATACACATCAACCCCTGCCTGTGCTTGACCAGTACGTCCATTTCTTTGTAACTCTGGATTCATCCAAATTCTCGCCCAGAGATCTCGACAAAATCTCTCAAATGGCTCCCAGTCTGAAAACGCAGGAATTTGGAGAGCGCCAATATCTTGGGGTGGTACACTCGATCCAGAAGGAGATGCTGTACCGGATGCTTCTTTCCCAATAGGACCATTCATAAGTTCTACAACTTTCTGAACAAAATCTGCCCAAGGCAAAGTTCCCTGATACCACATAACTCCGACATCTGTTCGATGATGGAGAATGCGCATGAATTTTTGCCAGTTAATGCCAAGTGGTTTAAGGTCGTCTTTCCAATGATCCCACAAATATTTTGGAAGTTTGTTTCCTGCCCAGAGGATATAGGCATCGTCTTTCTTCGTCCCATCATTAGTAAATGAGTTATTCTTAAGAGACAACATCCATGTTTTAGTCTCTTTTGGTTCTGTGGGAAATATAAGATTCATACCTTGTTTTTTTACTGAATTAGTAATTTATGTTATAATATTTGCATCGAAAATCTACTTGAATGACGAGAGAAAAGAAGCCGGACTTTGCACTCCCTTAAGGAGCTAATCCCTAGGAACTCAAGATTCCCACTTCTGCTCGCTTCCCTCGTCATCCAAAGAGATTCTTAATGTTGTGATCGCTACTTTAAAACAAAAAACTATACCCCTAGTATATGGGGTATCATTTCCCTTGTCAAATTTGAGATAGAAAAACTTGAAATCGTCAAAAAGCACGCTCGCCTGGGCGAGTGAACGTTGGCGGCGCGCACGTGAAACGTGCACGAAACAACACCCCCCCCACAAACAAATCGTTAGGCCCCCGAAATCGTTGTCGCCACCAGTGGGTTTTACCTCGCCGAACAGGCGGGCAAAAATTCCCTCCCCTAACCCCTTCCTTTTTGCCCGTCCAAATTTTGTGGGGTTGTAGGGGCAAAGCCCCTACACCATAGCCCCCTATCTAATAAACCGTTTCAAAATAGGTTCGTACGTCGTTCAGGATTTTCGACATAGGCACGCCGTAGCCCGCCCAAGGCGGGCGAAGGCGGCCATCGGCCTAACATATGATTTCTCTTAAAAAGTGAGGTTTTTTGTATATTTAACAGTATTAAAACTATTCACATTTTATTCACAAAGTTAGTTGACGAGGCGGTGGTTAGTCGGTAAGATTAAATGGTCATTATTCTTAACTTTTTACCGTATGGCAAAAATCATGGCGGAGTACATTTGGATGGATGGTACCACACCGACAGCCAAATTGCGTTCGAAGACAAAAATTGTGGATGGGCCGATTGCGGGAGTGAGGGATTTACCGGGTTGGAGTTTTGATGGGTCAAGCACTTATCAGGCGAAGGGAAGTTTTAGCGATTGTTTATTGCAGCCGGTATCGTATATACCCGATCCGATTCGGGGCGGACAAAATATTTTGGTGATGTGTGAAGTAAATAATGCTGACGGTACGACACATATTACAAATACCAGGGCGGCGTTGAGGATGCTCGCGGAACGCTATAAACAGGAGGAAGCATGGTTTGGCATTGAACAGGAATATACTTTCTTTCAGGGTGTTAAACCTTTAGGATGGCCGGATAACGGTTTCCCTGCCCCACAGGGAGGTTATTACTGCGGTGTGGGCGCGGATGAGGTGTTTGGACGGCCGATCGTGGAGAAGCATATGGAAGCCTGTTTGGCCGCCGGTTTATTGATTTGTGGGATTAATTCAGAGGTGATGCCGGGACAGTGGGAATTTCAAGTGGGTCCACTCGGCCCGTTGGAAGTTTGTGATCAATTATGGCTCAGTCGTTGGTTGTTGTATCGGATTGGTGAAGATTTTAATACCAGCGTGACACTTTATCCAAAGCCGGTAAAAGGCGATTGGAATGGCGCGGGCGCGCATACCAATTTCAGCACGAAAGCGATGCGTCTTCCCGGTGGTATAGAGGCGATCAAACAGGCCTGTGAAAAATTGGGCAGAAAGCGCGCGGAGCATATCGCTGTGTACGGCGCGAATAATAACGAAAGACTGACCGGTTTGCACGAGACCTGTAGTATCAATGATTTCAAATATGGCATTGGTGATCGTGGGGCGTCAATTCGCATCCCCACGCCAGTGGCGAACGCCGGGTGTGGTTATTTGGAAGATCGCCGCCCGGCGTCTAATATGGATCCGTATCAGGTCTGTGCGAAGTTGATGGAGACGGTTTGTGGGGAGTAAATATATATATAAAACCAAAACACTGCTATATGGCAGTGTTTTGTATCGTCTAGGCGGTGGGAAGATGTCGAAAAGTGTTTACTTGATTGTTTCTAACAATCTTAAAGTCGCTTCTACTGACGGATTCTCTGTTGGCAGTAATTTGACTCTATTGCCGTAGGTATTTAAAATTGGTGTGATAAATTCATCCGCCCACGAAGGGGTGAATGTTACTACCCCATCAAAATCTATGCTGATTTCTTCTTTATCAGATACAGATTCTAGGGTGGATAGATACGCGCCGTAGGCCTCTTTGCCGTCTTGTCTGGAAGTTAGGGTAGTACCAAATTTATTCAATGTGATAATCATATCTATATATTACAATCTATGCAAGTTTAGTATCAATCTATGCATAAATAGTTATTTTTAAGCAAAAATCTTCATATTTTTATGGAAGTTTTTTGATGAATATGCCTACGCACAGCCTTCGCCCCACTTTCGCAAAAAGCAATTCTGGATGTCTAGTGTTGTCGGGCTAGTGGGACTTGAACCCACGACCTCATCCGCCTGAGGCGGATGCGCGATACCAATTGTCGGGCTAGTGGGACTTGAACCCACGACCTCATCCGCCTGAGG
>JAUSHB010000013.1 GCA_030648955.1 bacterium | reverse complement strand
GTAGTGTGCAACTCCTGATGTGGTTTCTCCGGCTACAGTTGGGTCGGTGGAAGCATTCCAACTCAAGTTAATTTGAGACGAAGAAACTGCAGTTGCGGAAAGGTTGGTGGGAGTGGTAGGAGCGGTGGTGTCGGGGGTTAGTGGTGTTGCATCTAGTGTCGCATAGAATGACCAATGATAAGAACCTCCTGCAGGAGCAGTTGAGTATGTTGTGGGCATAACGCCATAAGTGTAAGCATACCATTTGGCTTGACCATTATAGTCGAGCTTGAATCCGAGACTGCTACTACTCGGGAGATATGTAAGCCAGTAGGTGCCTCCGGGAAGAGATGCTGGGGTGATGACAGTTGCCGTGTTCCAGCCGGTGGTGGGAGTGAATGAATTGGTTTCTGCCATCTTTGTGCCAGGACCTCCGCCGGGACCGGTTGCATCGTAGATACCGAGGCGGAGATTGCCACTCGCTGTGGTGACATAAAATGAAAGGCTTTGAATCGTTCCTGTTTGGGAGAGTGTCGTTTGTTGTGCGACAAGGAGATTGCCGTTGCCACTATCGTCTGTGGCTAAGATTGCGGTTTCACCAATGGTGATGGTTTGGGCTGAGGCGGGGTGGGGAAGAAATGCGGATAGTGCGATCAAAAAACTAAGCACGAACAACACACTTACCGTTTTTTGTGAAGTAAAAATGGGAAATTGGTTCATATATTATATGCGTGGCACAAGAACACAACAGTGCTACAGACCACGCCTACTTAATGATAAAAGTATGATTCTAGGTATATTTGAGATAGACCAAAGCCTAGATTTTTATAAGAGAAAATGAGCACAAACATGCAGTTTTAAGCAATAGTAGCAAGTAAAACTAGCATGTAATATTCCTACAGTACTTATACCTGAACTAGGGGTAAAATGCAACAGATCGAAGATTCCCACATCTCCATGTTGTTTTTTGTGCTCATGCACGTTAAGTTCAATTACAAGAAAATGTCTTCGATCATTTTTTTCTTTGTAAACGATTTGCCACCGACTTATATCAAAAAGTAAAACACCCCCTCTTCCGAGTGGGTGTTTTAAGTACATTACTTAAAAAAAACTACATCATTGAAAAAATAACCATTTTGAAATACACCCCCACAACAAGTGTTCCAAAAAAAATACCAATCGAAACAAGTATAGCCACAGGAAGAGCCCATGATGGCTCTTCCCTCTCCCACATCCTCATTACTTCGTGTTTTATTTCATCTTCTTGTGTGGAAAATTTCTGCGACGAATCTTCTAAGGGCATGCCTCGCCATTTAATACTCGCGGCAACAAATGCCATAAGAATAATTCCGATGGGTACTGCGGGGGTATCCCTAAAAAGTACGGCCATAGAAAATCCAACTGAAAACACGAATGCGTAAAGAAGTATTGTTCGATTGCAATACCAAAACGCGAAAATATCATTCTTCATTTTTCCACTCCTTGCTCCTTAATAGTTTGATTTCAATTGACTAGCCAATGTTTCCAAGGATAACGCTACTTGAAAAGGAGTTGCGAGTCAACATTGACCCGACCATAGAGACTATGTCTAATTTTTTTAACATCCGATGGGGTTGACACGATACCATAAAAAGTGTTAACTGTGAAAGGAAATGATTTTCCCCAATCACATATGGAGATTTATATGGATACAGGAAATGGGTTCAGTGATGGAATTGAGGTGACATCTGTATTTGTAAAGCCCGAAGACGTGAGAGGGGCTTTAGTAGTGTATGGTATTGATGCGAATGCTTTTAATCTTTCGTCAGATACCTGTTCTGGTATGCTCAGTTACATACGTCGCGGGAAACTGGATAGTACCTATAACACCGAAGCGCGTGTAGGTTTTATTAAGGATAACCTTGAAACTTTCAACGGTCGAATTGTTGAATATCGAGGAACACGCAGAAAGGTCACAGCGCTTCGGATTAAACCTATTGGAAAACTCGGTAATGACAAGAAAAACAATGGGGAAGGGGAATGTGGTGATATGCAAGCATGCATCAGGAAACTTAATGCTTCAAAAAAATCAGTGTGGGTTGATACCAATAAACTTACAATAATATAGTTAATTAGGAAAATTTTCTTCCAACCCGCTATGTTATGGCGGGTTTTGTTTTGGGTTTCCCCCATACACAATGATATTGTGTTAACATTATGGCTTACTAAAAACTTAAGAAGGAGTCCGCTGGTAATGATTTTTGAGTGATAACACGCTGGTATTTATTATTGTAAAAAAATACTTCTATGAATATGGGGGTTTACTTTATGTTTCTCCTGCGAGATAATTGATTGTAATTAAGAAATAAAAAAATATGAATTTTAAATTTGAAACAAACGATTCTCCTATTGATACCAGCGGAGCGAATGAACATTTAAACCCCCAAGAAATAGAGGAGATTGAGAGATTGGTTCGAGAGATAATGAACATGGACGAACTAGATGATATGGGAAAATTGGTACTTGCATCAAAAATAGCAGAAAAACCAGAAAATCTAGATTCTGATGCGGGAGAAGATGTATTAAGTGAGCAAGGTAAAATTGATATTATCAAGAGGGTTGGCGAGGAAATCAAAAAAATAACACAAACACCTCAATACAAAAAGGATTTGGAAAAAATAAAGAACGTGATGGGTACTCATGGCATGGAAGGACAAGGAAAAACGCGAAAAAAAGAAGATGAGTGGCGCAGACAACATGGGGCATAGGACTTTATTCCCGTTTTGAGTCACCGAACACACATATAATTATATCGTGCACTAAATTCTTGTAAAAAATAATCATTTCGCACTTACCCATTTACCACTCAACGCATATGTGTCCTGCCCACAATGGGGTTGACCTTTTATGCTATTTCCTCTATACTAGCAACACAAATCCGAGTTCCTGAGCGGATTTCATTTTAAGACTTTGATACCAAGAATTCGAATAAACAACCAGATACGTGCTGCAGAGCTTCGGGTAGTGACCGACGATGGTGAGAACTTAGGTGTCCTTTCGTTTCGTGAAGCAATTGAGGAATCAATAAAACGAGAACTCGATTTAATCGAAATCTCCCCCAATGCCGTCCCTCCTGTTGCGAAAATCATGGATTATGGTAAATTCCAGTATCAGCAGAACAAGAAACAAAAGGAAATCAAGTCAAAGTCCCATATTACGGAAACAAAAACGGTTCAGATAAAAATTGGGACTTCGGAACACGATTTAGAGCTCAAGGCAAAAAGTATTTCAAAGTGGCTTCGTGAAGGGCATCGGGTCAAGATTGATCTTTATATTGTCGGGAGAACCAAATATGCAGAGATGAGTTTTAAAAAAGAACGCCTCGGGAGAATTTTAAACCTCATATCCGAAGACTACAAAGTCTCAAGTGGGCCAGAGAAAGGGATGAAGGGTCTTACAATGACCATCGAGCGTTTCGTAAAAACCAGCAAACCCATCGAGAAACCAGCTGAATCGGTTCCTCCTGTTAAATCAACGGTAGACGGAGGTAAAGCCAACGTAGTAGAGCAAGTAAAAATCGGCGGTTTAAAAAATTAACGAAATAGGGTGAACGTAATTTCAAACTCCAGTGAAATACTTGCGCACCGCGCAAGGAAAAATCCGAAAGATTTTTATTTCACAGAGTGATGATTTTGTAGCTCACTTCGCACCACAGGAGTACTTCCAATTTCTATACTTGCATTGCTCGTAAGAAATTTAGGTCGTTCACCAAAACCTATCATGAAAACTAACAAATCATTCTCAAAACGAATTAAGGTAACAAAGAATGGTAAAATACTCCGAAGAAAAGCGGGGGGTAACCATTTTAATGCGAAAGAGCGCAGAGTAAAGCAACTTAATAAAAAGCGTGCTCTTCCGTTTATAATGACTCAAAGCGATATCAGCAGATTTTTAGCAAACTAATAAATCCCGACATACAGTCGGTATTCCGACTGAAACGTCAGGAACTTATCAACCTATCAACTAAATTGTTATGCCAAGAGTTAAAGGAGGGGTAAATGCATTAAAACGAAGAAGGAAAGTCCTTAAACAAGTTAAGGGATATCGCTTTGGCAGAAGCACCAAAGAACGCCAGGCGCACGAGGCGATTGTCCATGCGGGGAAATATGCATTCACCCATCGTCGCCAGAAGAAAAATGATTTTCGAAGACTTTGGAATATCAAGATTAATGCTGGGGTTCGACCATTTGGAATTTCTTACAGCAAATTCATCGGCGCACTCAAAAAGAAAGGTATCGCGCTTGATAGAAAAATCCTCGCCGAACTAGCTGAGTTCCATCCTGAAACATTTGAACGAATTGTGAAAGAAGTAAAATAGATTAAAAAAAATCCTCCGGCCTAAAGCGGAGGATTTTTTTAATTACCATAAAATCATTATCACCCCCTACCTCTTACATCTTTAGTAGACTCGCGGTCTTCAATTTTTTGTTTTTTAATAAGATCTATGACTTTTGCTACGAGAGATTTCGGGTCTTTGTCAAAAACCACATTCTCGCTTCCACGGTGTCCTTTTTCGAGAATGTTTCTAATTACTTCATCAGTCTCCCATGACCCTTCAAGAATTCCGACGGGCTTGCCATCTTCGTAGGCAATAGTAAATTCATTGATCGTCCCAATTCTACCACATCCGATAATAACAGCATCCGAAGAACGGGTAAGCAAGAGATTCCTCCCCGAGTATCCAAACCCCGTATAGATAATCATGTCGAGATAATCAAGTGGAAGCCCGTAGATCTCGGCGTGTTCCCTTTCGGTAGATGCAGGTGAAAGCCCGACAGAAACTCCTCCGCCTTCTTTTGCCCCCATGGTTGACCAGAACGGGAACCCCGTGGTCGCACCCGTTACCAAAATCGCTCCTTGTCCGACAATCTGCCTCCCCAGTTCCTGTGCCTTTTCCATAGCACCCTCCCCGCAATGTCCTGTTTCAGCAGCGCCTGAAACGCAGATCTTTAATTTCAAATGCTGGTGTTTTTCGTTGCCCATAAAATAATTTATCTCCTAATCTATTTGGATGATTGTAACATAATTTTCTATGTTTTTACCATTTTGAAACAGCCCTTTTGTAACCTGTACCCCACAACTTGTAACCTATTAATTTTTTACTCATCTTTCTTGCCTTACATGTTATAGGTTTTGTGTTAAAAGTTACAGGAGCTCTACTCGCTCTCCCTCCTCCGGCACAACAGTATTGACTCCAAGATAATCCCGAAGTTTCTGCGCAAAAAATAGAAGTGATTTCGGTTCTCCATGCACAAGAAAAACTTTTTTCACAGAATCTGCCGTATTTTCAACGAATTTAAAAAGTGCATTTGAGTCTTTGTGGGCAGAATACCCTTCAATGACCACAACTCGTGCACGCACGGGAATTTTCTCTCCTTTGATAATTACTTCTTTCGCCCCCTCTTCAAGCGCTCGCCCCAATGTTCCCACTGCCTGATAGCCAACGAGTAATAACGTGCTTTTGGGGTCAGGGAGATAGTTTTTTTCATGATGAAGAATCCTTCCTCCATTCGACATCCCCGATCCCGCCATGATAATCTTTGGGTTTTTTACATCCTTGATAGACATTGAATCCCTGCTATCGGAAGTAAATTTCAACATAGGGAAATTAAAAATGTCGTCACCCGTCCGAATATCAAATATTGTATCCTTGTTAAAATATTCCTCGTTTTTTTTGTAAACTTCAGTAACTTTTATAGCAAGTGGCGAATCGAGAAAAACAGGAACTTTCGGAATGCGGTTGTGTTCAACAAGTTCGTTGAGCTCAAATAAAAGATCCTGCGTTCGCTCGACAGAGAATGCCGGAATCATAAGAACTCCTCCGCGACTTATGGTGTCTTCAATCACATCTTCAAGCTTGCTCTTCCGCTCGTCCTTTTCTTCATGATTGCGATCACCGTATACAGCTTCCATAATCAAATAATCTGCGTCGTTGATTGTTTCCGTATCGCGAAGAAGCGGAGCGGGTGAATTACCAAGATCTCCCGTGAAAACAATTTTTTTATCCTGGTGGGTGAATTGTACCATCGCTGATCCGAGCACATGACCTGCATCTTTAAATACCGCACGAAACTCTTTACCAACAGTAACTTCACTATGATAAGGAATCCCCTCCCAAAGTCCCATTGTAGTTTCAACATCATGTTCATCGTAAAGAACTTCTTTTTTATTTTGTACCGCCTCTTTGCTTAAAACACGCATACTATCAAGAAGCATAATGTGACCAAGTTCTTTGGTAGGGTTAGTCGAGTATATTTTTCCACGAAATCCTTCACGGACGAGCTTCGGGATTCTCCCTATGTGGTCAATATGAGCATGTGTCACAAAAATTGCCTGTATAGTGGTGGGATCATAAGGAAATGGGTCGTGGTTTTTACGCTCCCCATTCTTTCCTTCTTGAAAAAACCCGCAATCTATGAGTATTTTTTCAGTCCCAGCCTTATTTTGTAGTAAAAAATTAGAGCCGGTTACAGTACGTGCGGCTCCATAAAATGATATTGACGGGTTGTTGGTGTTTTCCATGGTTGATTTTTTAACGAGTGAAATGAGTTTTTAAAATCATCACCGAGCACTTAGTTATTATCTTTCCCCTAGTATAACATAGAGTCTACTCCTAATTCCACCGGGTAATATTGAAGATTAAAGCTAAGTGCTCGGTTAAGAAAAATATCGTTTCCATGAAAAAGATAAAGAGGCGATAACCCCGCCCATAAGTCCTAAAAAAATATCGCTCATAGTATCGAATATGTCATAAGGGCTCCCGTGCGGAAATAGTATGTAAACAATATATTCAAAAATTTCCCATGCAATGGCAACTGCGCATACCGAAAGTATGCCGATAAAAAATGTATTTAAAGTATTTTGTGGTAACGTGTGTAAAAACCTCTCAGATAAAAAAACAATCCAGAGTACCGAGAGACCAATCCATAGACCCCCCGCGAAATGCATTGGCATATCAAACCACCAAATGCGCCAATACCAAGAAAAAGACAACGCAATAATTTGAAAGGCTAGAATGGTCAGTACAAAGAATACGAGAGACGGAGGAAATGATTTTTTGTTCATTTTGTTTTTTTCGAATACAAACCCCTCCACGCAATGGGAGGGGTTCATAGAAAGGGCTATTTGAGTATTTCCCTAGTTTTTTGCTAGGTGGGCATCCGCAACGTAATGCCGAAGCATGCCGCGATTTGGATTCCCTGAAAAAATTATTTAGTCTAGACAATACTTCAAATAACCCTGTCTTAATTGTAGACCCACCGAAATTTTTAGCAATAGAAAATTTATCGTTATATCACAAGGTGATTTTGGTGAAGGTCTGACCTTGGGGATTCCTGGGGCCTGCCGGCAGGCAGGCCGAACCGTAAAAATCCCTAAAACACTTCTTCGGAATAGACAAAATTGAAATCGTTTTTTTGATAATCAAATAATTCGTCGCTATTGAAAAATCGTTTGATTTCTTGCTCAGCAGATTCCTTGGAATCAGAAGCATGCGCGATATTTGATTGACTACTTAAAGAAAAGTCGCCGCGAATACTACCCGCATCAGCTTCATAACCTTTTGTGGGACCAATAATGAGCCGCGTTGCCGATATTGCGTTAATGCCGGAGAGTACCATAACCACAACCGGGGAAGATTTCATATAGTTTTTAAGTGTTTTAAAAAATGGTTTGTCTTTGTGGTGCACATAATGCTCTTCGAGGATCACGTCACCAAGTTCCATCATCTTCATTCCAACGATCTTGAGTCCTTTACGTTCAAAGCGATGAATGATCTCCCCAAGGAGACTCCGCTGAAGAGCATCGGGCTTCATAATAATCAACGTTCTTTCTTCTTTTGGGTGGAGCATAGCAATAAATGATTTAACAAATTAATTTTCGAATTCTATCACAGAGAAGCTATTTTGCATACTTTTTCATGATCTCCGCTTCAACCTCTGCGCGATCACGCCCATATTTCTGATACGAGAGTTCTTTAACATTTTGAGCAACCATTAAGTCCCCCCGAGTAAAGGGGAGTGTCTCAATATTAAACGGCTTTACTGGTTGGTTGCTTGACAACAAACGGAGGTAGGCGTTGTAATTGTCGAGATTCATAATGTCGTGCGCTGTAAATACGGGCGCGAATTGCGGTTCAAGGGTTTCCGCATCTTCCGCGCCAACACGAAATGCGACAAGAGAACCTACGTTACCAAACACTGCATCCTTGATCTTCTCATCAAGTTGCGCAATGAACTGATGGGCAACATTGAGAGAAAGCCGGTACTTGCGCGCTTCGGAAAGAATTGTTGCAATCGAATCAGTGGTAACATTTTGAAACTCATCAATATATAAATAAAAATCAGGCAACTTTTCATTAAGAGAATCGACGCGCGAGAGTGCCGCCATAAGAATCTTCCCCACAAGAATGAGGCCGATCAAATTTGAGTTGATGTCGCCTAACCGCCCCTTTGAAAGATTAACGAGAAGAATTTTTTTCTCGTCCATAATATGTCGAAAATTAAATGCCGATTTTTCCTGCGCGACAATCGGACGCATGATATCGTTCGCGAGAAACACGTCAAACTTGCTCGTGATGTAGGGGACGATATTTGCAAGAGATGCTTCGCCCCCCGCTTTTCCTGCAACTTCGCGCCAGAACTGCACAACGACAGGATTTTTGCATCGCGCAAGTTTAAGTTCTCGAAACATGGAACTTGAAAGCACGCGAGACACTTCAAGGAGCGTATTCCCTGTTGTGGGATCCTCAATCACAAGCATGGTCGCATTACGAAAATACTGTTCAAACATAGGACCGCCGGCAACTTTCATGTCAAAAAGTTTACTGAAAATCGACAACATTTCATTGACAACAAAAGTTTTCTGTTCAGGATAACGCGTATCATACTCGAGCATGTTAAGTCCCATAGGTCGTGCGGTATACGCAGGGTCAAAATATATTACATCGTCAATGCGTTCTTTTGGAATAATGCTTAAAATATCTGCGATGTCGGTCCCGTGCGGGTCGATCATGCAAACTCCATCGCCATTAACAATATCTTGCATAATCATATTTTTGAGAAGATTTGTTTTACCGGTTCCTGTCTGTCCAATCGCATAAAAGTGTCTCATTCTGTCCTCTCTTCCAAAATGAACTTGGGTTTCTCCTCCACGATATTTATTTAATCCAAGAATAATACCTTGGGATTGTATTCCTGCAGGAATCGATGCGGATGCCCCCTTGGCTTCTTTGAGGTGGGAGGATTGTATTTCATCGACCGGAAAGTGAAACATCGTCGTAAGTTCATCGGCATTGAGAGGGATTGCTTCATTTTCTGAAAATGCTCGGAATGAGAAGTCATACAGTGTGCGTGAAAGATGTCCTCCTTTGGCGCGTTTCCATGCGATACTATTCCCTTCCGTTTTTCCAAACTGATTGAACGCTGATTCAAGATCGGAGAGAATCGCCTCTGCGCGAGATTCGGTTTCCGCAGATGTAATAATGCGAATGTTTGTTTCAAAAATTGGAGAAGCTATTTTTTGTTCAAGCAGTTTTACGGTGGTTTCGTCAATGTGCTTTTCTTTCTCATCCTCATTCTTTTTGGGTGGTCCGGATATCAATTCCTTTGCAATCCCCAAAAATCCTTTTGTGATTTCTACGGCAATCCCCTGAAGCGCCTCTTTAAGGGATACTCCCTTCTTTACCTTAGTAAGCGCCATTTTGTAACGTTGATTATATGATTCACCTGATGGGGAAATTATGAGTTGCAGTGCGGCCCCCTCGCCGTCTTTTTTAATCTTGGAAAAAGCATTTACAATCACATGAAGCGGGTCATGATCAAATTCTTTATATGTTTTTATGGTGAGAGCGGGATTTCTTGCCGATATAGCAACCGAAGCGACAGTAACACCTTGGTCGTTAAATGGATTGTAATCTTCCTCGTGCTCTTTGATGCGTGCATGAGGATACACAGCAAGGATTTGCTTTTCAAATAGTTCCGCCCTTGAAGTGGGGGTAGCGGCATAAAAAATAACCTCTTCGCTTGCATTTCCATTACTCACCTCTAGTGCAAAATAATTTGCTGATACTCCTCGAGAATTTCCTCCAACCGAAAGCATGCCCGAATAAAAATGGCTCATCGCGGACACGAGCTCCGCAAATGTGTGCTTTTCACCTTCAGTGCGTACTGGTGGAAGTGTTACTTCATAGAGCTTCATGTGGAGGGCTTTTGAAAGAGGTGTACCCTCTTTAAGTCCTGGAATAACACTCCCATGCGCTAGGTACTGAACCAAAAAACGGTGAAAGTCATCTTCTATGTGAGGACTCCCAAGTTCCTCGCAAACCGAGAGTGCGTTTTTAATCCCCTTTTTCCCAAGAATTTCAATGAGTGAATCAAGTTTATGGTCATGCTCTGCGCTAAGCCCCCATGCAATTCCTTTAATCTCATCCATATTGATGCGATATTTTTCTTCAAGAATCTGCTCTGCGGGAGTAGCCTGATATGATTTGATCTCCCGCGAAATTGCTTCTGTGCGCGCGATAGTACCGCCGTGCTCTTTGAATTCATGCACACGCGATGCGATTTTTTTGTTTAAAAAATCAATTTCTTCTTGAGGGTGACCTAATTTTTTCGGCGCTTCAATAGAGGGCGTTGTTTCCATGATGTTAATTCAAAATGCAAATATCAAAATATAAAATTACAATCTAAAAATTTAAAGATGGGGGAATATTATTGTAACAGAATTTACATAAAAAATTTATACATACTAAGTATACCACCTAAGATTATTTAGTGAGCACCTCCGGATCTCCCTTGGTGATTAGTACAGTATGCTCAAAATGAGCACTTCGTTTGCCGTCCTTTGTTCTGAATGTATAGCCGTCTGCATTGAGATGTATTTTACCGCTCCCTTCGTTTACTACGGGCTCAATAGCAATAGTCATGCCTGCCTTCAATTCTATTCCTTCGCCGGGCTTTCCATAGTTTGGTATGTGCGGTTCTTCGTGTACTTCTGTTCCAATGCCATGTCCACCCAATTCTTCAACGATACTAAAACCATGCATCTTGATTACGCGAGAAACAGCTGAACCGATGTCTCCAATGTGATTTCCTGCACGTGCGACCTTGATTCCTGCCGCAAGCGCTTCGCGCGTTCCATCAATAAGTTTACGCGCACTGTCGTCAATCTCCCCCACGGGAACCGTACGCGCCGCATCAGAATGATATCCCTGATGTTTAATACCAAGATCAATACTCACAATATCTCCTTCTTTGAACTTCTTCTTTCCGGGAATACCGTGAACAACTTCGTCATTAGTTGATACGCAGAGTGTCGCAGGGTATGGCTTACTTGCTCCCTCTGGCCAATAATGAAGAAAAGATGGCTCATCCCCTAAACCAATAATTAATTTTTTCGCTAATTCATCAAGCTCCCCCGGAGTTTTTCCGGGAGTTATAACTTTTTCAACTTCATCCAAAACATGCGCGAGGCGTTTGCCACACTCGCGCATAATTTCGATCTCTTTTACTGTTTTAAACATTCCCATGATCGCTTTACTAAATTTAAAATTAAAAAATCAAAGTTCAAAATTCTCGTATTCGCCTACGGCGAATTCCATAATTTTACATTTTGATATTTACACTTTAATATTTTTTATGATTTCCTTGTGTACTTCTTCAAGCGGCCGCTCTCCGTTGATATCAAGAAAACGATATTCAGGGTGTTCTCGCAAGTGATTGACTGCAGGCAATACATCTGTTTCAAACCAATCAAGTCGCTTCTTGATTCTATCCTTGTTTTGATCGTCTGCTCGTCCTCGGTTTTGAAGACGGTCTTCCGCCCAGCTTCGAGAGACATTGAGATAAACAACGTATGCCGGCATACGATCATAAAACCGTATCGCAGAATCAAGGACGCGAGCCTCGTCGACTGAGCGCGGAGTCCCGTCACTTATAATATGCTCATTACCCTTGAGGTTTTCAATAAAAAGGTGCGACCACATCCACACCGCAAGAAAGCTTGGTTGAAGCTTCTCCTCTTGTGAAATAGCGAGCGAAAGCTTACTTGAAAGGCTATCGCCCTTGATAAAATCCCTGAAACGACTGCCTGTTTCCAAATAAAAAATCTCACGACCGGGGTCCTGTGTTTTAAGATATTTTTGAAGAAGATCGGCTTGTGTTCCCTTTCCGCAACCTGATCTGCCGATAAAAATGAATGTTTGAGGAGACATGGTATAAGTGTAAACTGTAAATATCAAAATGTAAAATTAACGAATTCGCCGTAGGCAAATACCTAAATTTTGAATTTTGATTTTTAAACTTTGCACTTTCTTAATACTCCCTCATAGAGATCTGCGCGTCAACTTTCTTAATGAGATCAAGAACAACTGAAACAACAATGAGGAGGGCGGTACCACCAACCGCAAGCGCGGTAATGCCGGTAATAGTTTTCATAATAAGAGGCAAGACAGCAATCACGCCGAGAAATGTCGCGCCAACAAGCGTGATGCGAGTCAAAATTTTACTGATATGAAGCGAGGTGGACGCCCCGGGACGAACACCGGGAATAAATGCGCCACCCTTCTGAAGATTGGTCGCAATAGAATCTGGATCAAACGTAACAGCCGTATAAAAATATGTAAAGAGAAATACCAACACAAAATAGAAAATGGAGTTTACCCATGTATTTGAAAGAAAACCGCCAACAGCTTTTGCTACACCGGAAACAACAGAGTTCCCCACCCCACCAAGGAAGTTAAGCAGAACTTGCGGGAAAATAAGAATCGAAAGTGCGAAAATAATTGGGATAACGCCCGCTTGATTAACACGCAAAGGAAGATACGTTGAAACGCCGCCATATACCTTCATCCCACGGACACGTTTTGCATAGGTAATAGGAATAGGGCGTTCTGCTTCGGTCACAATGACAACTCCTGCGATGATTGCGATTGCCGCAAGAATTCCTCCGATATATACCGGCAGTTGTGATACGTCAAAGGTATACAAAAGCTGGGAAGTGGTCGCGGGAAGACTAGCGACAATCCCCGCGAAGATAATGAGCGATACACCATTACCAATACCGAATTCTGAAATAAGCTCGCCAATCCACATAAGGAGAATTGATCCTGCGGCAACGATAATTATGTTCACAAGAAAATCAAACCCCGCAAGACTGCCAATTACTCCCTGACTTTTAAGATAGAATAAAAGTCCGAACCCTTGCGCAAGGGCGAGAGGAACCGCAAGGAGTCGTGAATATTGGGTAAATTTTTTCTTTCCCATTTCTCCTTCATCATGGTAAAGCGCCTTGAGTTTTGCGGACATCATGGTCAAAAGCTGCATGATGATTGAAGCGGTAATGTATGGCCCAACACCCAACATCACAATTGAAACCGCAGAAAGCCCACCACCGGTAATGACATTGAGAAATCCGAGTGCTTGATTGCCCGCAAGAAGCTCGTCGAGCCGTGCTCCCCCCGCAGCAGGAATAGGGATGTTTGCAAGAAAGCGAAAAATGACTAGCGCAAAGAAGACAAACAAGATTCTTTTGCGAAGAATACTGTCTTGTATAATAAGCTTTGTTTTTTGTAAGAAATCGTTCATAAGTAAAATAAAAAATTAAATATCAAAATGTAAAACTACAGTCTAAAATTGAAAAATTTTTTCATTTTTCCCGTTCTTTTATTTTATAACTTTCACTTGTGATTTTGAACTTTGATTTTTAATTTTTACATTTGCTACACTTCCCCCCACTTTCTTGATCTTTTCCAAAGCGCCTTTGGATATTTCGCACCCCGAAACAATTATCTTGGAGGTGATGTCGCCGTCACTCAAAATTTTCACTCGTGGATACGTATAACCTTTCTTCAAGATAACACCTTTTGCAGCCAATGTCGCTGGATTGATTTCTCCGCCTTTGGGGAATGCGTCGTTGATAGTCTTAAGAGAAACAACAGTGACCTTTTTACTTAAGGAAGTAAAACGACCATGAGTACTTGTTCCTCGTAGTTTCGGAAATTTTTTGATCATATCTCGAAGTTCAGGACGTTTTTTTCTTCCTGCGCGAGCATTCTGACCTTTTGTTCCACGACCGGAAGTTTTTCCACGCTTACCACCACGTCCAATTTGACGCTTCTGTTTGCTTTTTGTATTTCGTTTTAATTCGTGTATCTGCATGTTGATTAGCTTTTAGCTTCTTCCGCTTGTTTCGCCTCAAATGTTTTTAAAGGATGAGAGACTATTGAAGTTTTATGGGACTCACCCGCTTTTTTCTTCGATTCTGCGAATGTGCTCAGTGCCTTTACTGCGACTCGAGCAATGTTAAGCTTATTCTTACTTCCTGAAAGAACTTTTGCCGTCACATCTTTGATTCCAGCAAGATGAAGCACGTTTCGCACGGAACTTCCCGCGATAATCCCTCGTCCCAAAGCGGGCATCATAATAATGCGGGCGCTTGAAAATTTTTCCTTAACATCATGAGGGATTGACATGTTCTTGGTGAGTTTAATCTTGATCATGTTTCTCTTCGCGCTTCGCATCGCTTTCTCAATTGCAAGTGCAGTATCGCCGGCTTTTCCGATACCAACACCGACCGAACCCTTGCGATCTCCCGCAACAAGCGCAACACTAAAGGCGAACCTGCGCCCTCCAGCAACAACGCGAGTTACTCGCCTTACATTGATTACCTTATGCTCAAATTCAGGGCGTGCACGTTCATGAGAAAAACGATGTGGTCTTCCACCACCCCCTCGCCTTCCACTCCCTCCTTTCCCTGTGGGACGATGATTTTGTCGAAAATTTCTAGTATCTCTCCCGCCCTGGGCAACAGGCTTCCCGGGAGCTGTTGATACTATTGGTGTTGAAACTTCTTTAGATTCTACGGGAGTTTCTTTCACGGGTTGAGCTGTTTTGCTTTGGATATCCATGTTTTTTATTAATTTTTAGTTTCGTTAGCTCCTGAAGCTATATTATTTTAAAATACAAGCCCTCCCTCTCGAGCACCTTCCGCCAATGCTCTTACTCGTCCCGCGTAAGAAAATCCTCCGCGGTCGAAAACGACCTTGGTAATATGTTTCTTTTTGGCTTCCTCTGCAAGGGTTGTACCGGTTTTTTTAGCACGTTCCATTTTAGTTTTCCCCTTCACGGAATGGTCTGATGCGGACATAAGTGTTTTACTTTTCTCGTCATCAATAAGTTGCGCATAAATAAACTTATTTGATCGAAATACCGAAAGACGGGGCAATGTCAAAGTACCAGAGATTTTTGCCCTGATGCGCTTGCGTCTGCGATCACGCTTTGCTGTTTTTATGTTTGATGATTTCATGTTTAGTTAGTTTCTAGTTGGTAGTTATTAGTTTTTAGTTTTAAAGATTCTCCCATTTTTTTCTAAAAACTACAAACTATTTAACTGAAAACTTTGTTAGACCGATTTCTTTCCTTCCTTCCTTCTGATAACTTCTTTCTCGTAACGTATACCTTTTCCCTTATATGGTTCCGGTTTCTTGAGATCTCTCAATGATGCCGCAAAATAACCGACAAGTTCTTTATTAATCCCAGAAATTGTTATGATTGTTTTTTCGATTACCACTGAAATACCTTTTGGTATGGGAACCGTTATTTTATGTGAGAAACCAAGGTTAAATATCATATTTTCACCTGAAACTTCTGCGCGAAATCCGATACCCTCCACGATAAGTTTTTTTTCAAATTTCTTATTCACTCCTGCAATCATATTTTTTATATGAGCAGCATAGGTTCCCCAAAGAGCTTGCGTTGTAGCAGTTACTTCTTTTGGAATAAGATTGATCGCGTTCTCGGTGATTGTTATATCGATTGTGTTATTGAAGGGACGTGAGAGTTCCCCGAGCGGTCCCTTAACGGTAATAACACCATCATGCTGTATGACTTCAGTTTTTGCTGGTATGGAAATAATTTGTTTTCCGATTCGTGACATATGTGTGTTATTCGTTTATAGCGTCGCTATTACCAAATTTTAAACAACGCCTCCCCGCCAACGTGTTCTTTCCGCGCATCTTTCCCAGTAAGTATTCCTTTAGGAGTGGAGAGAACGAGAAGCCCGTGTCCATTTCGTACCGGTCTTACATCTCCTGTGCCATAGTATACTCTTTTAGATGGCCTTGAGATGCGCGATACACCACTAATCTTTGGCTTTTTGTCGATATCGTAAGTTACTTCAAGCTCTATGAATTTTTTTGCTTTTTTACCACGTTTTGCTACAGATTTCAAATATCCTTCATCCACCAAAATACTAGCGATTGAAAACTTGAGTTTAGAATAAGGAACAAGCGCAAAAGATTTGCCCGCCGTCGCGGTATTTTTGATATTCACTAACATGTCTGCAATTGGATCCATTGATGTAGTCTATAAAGTTTATAAAGTCGAAAGTCTTTAAAGTCTTATGTCCACTTTATGGACTTTATGACTTTCTACTTCTTCTACCAGCTTGATTTCTTAACTCCTGGAATCATACCTTCGTTTGCATATTCTCGAAAACAAATACGACAAAGGTTGAAATCTCGCATATAGCCGCGCTTACGACCACAACGAAAACAGCGACGCACGATACGACTGCTAAATTTTGGTTTCTTGTTTGCTCGCGCAATAACTGATGTTTTTGCCATAATAATTAAGAAGCTTCTAGCTTCTTAAGCTTCGTTAGCTGCTTAGCTTTTAAATATTTTGAAGCTTTGGAAGCTATTGAAGCTTTTTCTCCTGTCCAATATCACACCTTTTTCCTTCTAAACTCTGCTTTAAAACAATAATTCAGAAGGAGAGAGGTGGATTGGACGGAATTTGAATAAAAACAATGCTCAATGAGCGTGTGGGTATCTTAACAAATCAGCGGATATTGTCAAACCTTTGTAGGCTACATTCAACATTTTAACGCAACGCCTATTTCTTCTTTTTCGCTCTTTTTTTCTTTTCTTCTTCCACGCCTTGTTTTTTGAAGGGAACACCAAGAAGCTCGAAGAATGCGGTGGCTTCATCTTTGTTTTTCGCGCTCGTTACGATAGTAACCGACATACCAAAGACATCTTTGAGATCTTCGTCGACGGTCTCTGGAAAAATCGTCTGTTCTTTGAGTCCGAGAGTGAGGTTCCCCATAACATCAATGCTTTTTCTATTATATCCCCGGAAGTCACGCGTTCTTGGTGCCGCAATATTAATGAATTTATCGAGAAATCCATACATTCTGTTTTTTCGGAGCGTTGCGATAACGCCAATCTTTTCACCCTCACGAAGCTTAAACGATGCGATGGATTTTTTCGCTCCTCGCAATGTTGGCTTCTGCCCCGTGATTTTTGCAAGACGGTCCGCAACAAGCTCATTCCTGCCTTTTTGCTTTGAAGACCCTGTGGTACTGCTCACGATCACCTTAACGAGGCGCGGTGCTGCCATCGGATTTTTATACCCAAATTGCCCCTTGAGTGTATCGAATGCTTTTTTTTCTTTTATTTTGACTGATTCCATGATAGTTAGTTTTTAGTTGGTAGTTATTGGTTTTTAATTTTAGTTTGAAAGATTCTATCGTTTTTTCTCTAAAAACTACAAACTATTTAACTGAAAACTTTGTTATAATTCCGTGCCGCTTTTTTTTGCAATGCGAATTCGTTTCCCGGCTGCAATTCTTACCCCAACACGTGTCTGTTTTCCAGATTTTGGATCTTCAACCATGACATTGGAAACATGGATGGGCATCGCGATATCAATGATTTGCCCCTTTTGTCGTCCTTTACCAGCTCGCTGGTGTTTTTTGCGCATATTTATCCCCTCCACAACAACCCTAGAGTCTGCCGGCAAAGCGCGCACCACTTTTCCTTTTTTGCCTTTATCTTTTCCGGCAATCACTATTATGTTGTCTCCTTTTTTTATTTTCATGATATATATCTTAAACGACTTCCGGCGCAAGCGACACAATCTTCTGAAATCCTAATTCGCCGATCTCACGGGGGATTGGACCGAAAATTCTTCCCGCCGTCGGTTCTTTCTTTTCTTTTTCGACAAGAACGACCGCATTTTCATCGAATCGAATATACGAACCGTCATCACGCTTAAATGCATTACGCTGGCGGACAACAAGTCCGTACACGACGTCATTCTTCTTTGCCGCTTTTCTTGGTTCCGCAACACGAACAGAAAGAACGACAATATCGCCAATCTGCGCGTAGCGCTTTTTGGAGCTTCCCAGCACTTTGAATACTCGCCCGATTTTTGCTCCGGAATTGTCTGCTATTTTTACAATGGATCGCGGTTGAATCATAGTATTATTCTTCGACAACAATAAATGTCTTATCTTTTGATATCGGCCGAGTCTCCTCTATAAGCACAGTGTCGCCGATTTTGTACTTATTGTTCTCATCATGCGCTTTATATTTTTTGCTGATTCTCATGAATTTTCCGTATTTGGGATGCTTCTCAAAACGGTGCGTCAAGACAACAACCGTCTTCTGCATTTTATCAGAAACAACGACACCCTTTATCCTTTTTTTATTTTTTTTATCTTTATGTTCCATGGTTTAATTTTAGTATACTAGCATGTTAGTAGTGTCTTGGTTTTAATCTAAAATACTATCTACTAAGATATTAAGTTACTTTTTTCTCATCAGTTTCTCTTGCTCCCAGTAATGTTAATATTCTCGCAATCTGCTTGCGTAATGCCAACGCTTCCTTTACATTCTTGATTTTACTGCCCGAAACATTGAAACGAAACTGGCGAAGCGATTCACGCTTTTCTCCAAGCTCCTTACGAAGGTCAGTGGATGGTTTGTTTTGTATGTCTTGCATGATCTTGTATTCTAGCTTTTTCGACAACAACGTCAATGTTACATTCCTTCGCGTGCAACAATTTTAGTCTTAATGGGAAGTTTTGCACCAGCCTTACGGAGTGCTTCTGTTGCAATGCTTTTTTCGACACCGTCAACCTCAAAAATAATCCTGCCAGGTCTTACTTCAGCCTGATACCCTTGAGGATCCCCCTTTCCCTTGCCCATGCCCACTTCCGCAGCCTTTTGGGTGAACGGACGATCTGGGAAGACGCGGATCCATATCTTTCCTGCCTTATCAAGTGTTCTGCTGATGGTTTTACGACCCGCTTCAAGTTGCTTAGATTCTATGCGTCCTGCAGTTTGTGCTTTCAACCCAAAAGAGCCGAAGGCGAGCGTAATGCCCCTGGTTTCAGGAGAGACCTTTTTAGGATTTCTCCGGCGAGTTTGCCATTTTCTAAATTTTACTTTTTTAGGAAACAACATGGTTTTTATTTTTTCTCAAACACCTGTCCTTTGTAAATCCAAACCTTGATGCCGATTACGCCATAAGGAAGATATGCTTTCTCGCGTGCAAAATCAATATCCGCACGGAACGTCTGTAGTGGCACTCCACCGCGCTTGATCCCTTCATTTCGGCTCATATCGGCACCGCCGAGACGGCCCGACATGGCAATCTTTGCTCCCTTGACATCGCGGTTTGCCATTACTTTTTCAATCGTTTGCTTCATCACCATTCTGAAAGGAAGACGCTTCTCAAGACCTTCGGCGATCATTTGACCAACAATGGCCGCATTTGATTCCGGCGATTTTATCTCTTCAATATCAATTTTAAAATTAGCAGGAATAGGAAGCTTGAGCTTCTTCGCGTACTTCATAATATCTTCGCGAAGTTTGGTTGCACCCTCGCCACTTCGTCCAATAATCATTCCCGGACGAGAAGTTCTGATGATAACGCGGAATGCTTTTTCATTTCGCTCCATTTCAACACCAGCGATGTACATGCCACGGAGGCGCTTGGTGAGATACTCACGCAACATAATATCTCCACGGAGAAATTCGCGGTATTCTTTTTTGCCACCAAACCAACGGGCCCTCCAGTCCCTGATGATTCCTAGTCTATGTGAATATGGATGCACTCGATGCGACATAAATAAAATTAAAAATTTAAATATTAAAGTTCAAAATTATTGTATCGCCGAGGGCGATTCCTTAATTTTGATTTTTGCACTTTTATTTTTGATTTTTGATTGTTCTTGCTTTGCAAGAACAATCACGATGTGGCTCGTGCGCTTCCTAATAGGAGATGCTGATCCTCGTGCGCGTGGCATAGACCGGCGAAAAACAATTCCTTTATCCACGCGAATATCTTTCACCATAAGTTCTGCACGCGTTGCACCAAAATTGTGTTCGGCATTCGCAATCGCAGAATTCAAAAGTTTTTCAATCGGATTTGATGCGCGCTTGGAAAGAAACTTGAGCTGCGCCAATGCCATAAGAACAGGTTTACCCTTAATAAGGTCTGATGCAAGGCGGACCTTTCGGGGAGATTGACGGTATGTTTTTAGGGTTGCGGAAATCATAGATTATTTTTTAGGTGCTACCGGAGCTTTTGATTCAGTTGTAGCCGCTTTTGCAGATTGTGCCGCAGTAATTTCAGCCTCTTTCTTCTTTGTTTCAAGCTCTTTCTGCATCTTACCTCCGTGGCGAAGGAATTTCTTTGTTGGTGAGAATTCTCCTAAACGATGCCCCACCATTTCTTCTGTTACTAACACATCGACATGTACCTTGCCATTATAGACACCGAAGGTAAACCCTACCATTTCCGGGGCGATCTGGCTCGCGCGCGACCATGTTTTAATAACTCCGGTTTGAAGCGGTTTCTTGCCTGCAATTTTTTTCAAAATTGAAGGGTGTATGAATGGTCCTTTTTTAAGTGATCGGGTCATGCCAATTTTCGTTATGAACGCAAGTGAATTACAAAATTGAACACCGAGCACTCAGTGTAGTATCATCAAATACTAGCCGACAAACACGGTTTTCAGTCGTAAAAAATAACGAGGGTGTTACTTGAACTGAGTGCTCGGTTAAATAAATTATAGTCGCCCAAGCAAAGCTAGGACTCCTTAATTTAAATTAAAACAATCCCGAGTGCGGGATTGCTTCACATACTATACAAATCAGGAGCGGATGTCAAATTACACGATATTACAGGACAAGATATCCGGCAGGAGAACAATTGAATGTTATTGCGTTGCAAGAAACTATTCCATCCAAGGACTGTCCTTAGAACTCTATGAACCTTGCGTTATACGGAGGTTGGGCCTCACCTCCGTAGTCAAGTTACTGCATAAGGTATCCCTTGGGATCACAACTTCTTGTGTCCCCTATACAGTATTGGCAACTACTGTTAGCTGATAGTTGCCCGAGGCATTGATTTATTGCGGAACAACCAGTAAGTTGTGGGCACTGATAAACTTGGATGGTTTTTGTTACCGCAGCGCCGCTAACAACTGGCCATGCGCTTTTGCAGTCTCCACTAAGACAGAGTGTTGGTGTTGCAATGTTGCCTCCCACAACAACATTTGACACCGCCGTCAGTAACCCATTCACCGTCAGTGCTCCTGCTTTCACTTGAGTCACACCTCCCACATTTATTGGCGCATCAGTGTTTCCCCCTGTTGGTGTTGCCGTAGGAGGTGCCCATGTGGCGTAGGTGTAGGAGATACCGATTGAGAGAATGATGGCGAGGAGGAGAGTGCGGAGGGAGGTGGGGATGTTCATGGTATTATAAAGTTAATGGTTAATAATTTGATTATTTATTTTCCTACTAAAGTTTTAAGAATTCTCATATCATCTTCCAATTTCTCAATACGACTTTCGTGAGCGCGAATGAGAAGGTTTTCGATACGATCAAGACGAGTGTCCATGCCGTCAAGACGCACATCAATACCATCAAGACGTGTGTCGATACCATCAAGGCGTGTATCAATACCGTCAAGGCGCGTATTAACCTGCTCAAAGCGTTTATCAACTACATCGAAACCGCTCTTGGTTATCCGCGCTAAATCTTCAATGGTTACTTTTTTCTTTGCCATATTTCTTAATTCTACACCACACCCAGGGTATTACAAATTTCAATTTTAACTTAGGATTTTTCTTATTACTAAACTGCCGAACAACTCGCACTCTGCCATTGATTATTACCGTTAACGCAAGGCCATTGAACATCAGGTTCTTGATAGGTACATGTATTACTGGTTGAAAGTTGACCTGTGCAATTTGTGGGACAATACGATGTAGTACCACCCTCGTTTATTGATCTTTGAATATTTGGGCATTGATAAAATTGGGTTCCACCTGATGCCGCAGCACAATTCACCGATCCGTCAGGATTAACTCCAACCAAAAAATTTCCGCCACTACACGTACCCGTAACGCGCTTCTGAATTCCCCCGGCGCCAATTCCAGCCGAAATACAATTATTCCCATTTCTATCACAATATTTATCAGCGCCCACATTCCCTATCACTCCAAGCGTAAGACCTCCTGGAGGGGTTCCTGCTCCTCCAACCATAAGCTTTGACACCGCCGTCAGTAACCCATTCACCGTCAGTGCTCCTGCTTTCACTTGAGTCACACCTCCCACATTTATTGGCGCATCAGTGTTTCCCCCTGTTGGTGATGTTGAGGGAGGTGACCATGCCGCATAGGCATAGGAGACGCCGATTGAGAGAATGAGAGCAAGGAGAAGGGTGCGGAGGGATGTGAGAATGTTCATAAAGTTTGTAAGATAGATAAAGTTTATAATTGGCTAATTTTGTTGCATTGATTTAAGTAGGGCATCAGACTCTTTGGCTTGCTGGTCAAGTTCTGCTTGTGTAGGCGGTTTGATATTTCTTTCCTGTATAATCTTTTTTGATGCTTCGGCCTGTTGTTTGAGTTCAGCTTCTGTGGGCGGTTTAATGTTCCTGTCTTGTATAATTTGCTGTGATTCCATAGCTTGCTGTGCTAAAAGCGCTTTTTGTGCGGCTAGTTTTGCGTCTTCACGAGCTTTTTGCTCTAGCGCGGCTTGCTGTGCTGCTTGCTCATCTTTATTTACACTATTCCCGGAAAAACCGCCCGTAATTCCCCATATTATCGCTAAAATAATGACGGCAACAACAACAAGTGCGCTAATCACCACAATACTTCGGTGAGCATGACTTGTTGTACCAGTATTATTTTGAAGATTTTGTTGATCCATAGGTTAATAAAATTTACTTTTTAGAATTCATTAAATTTGAAATTCCGCTCATTGTTGCGCGTTGGACTATAAACCCCCAACGAATCTTTACAGCCAGGGTCATCATTACCAGCATTGTTATCGATACGAGTATCTCCATCATTATCAATGCCATCGGAGCATTGGGTGTATGGCGCACTACACGAAACCGGAGAACCCCCGTTCGCACACGTCCAACTCCAAGAATATGGAGCGGTTGTATTGTTGTTGGTAACAAGAGGTGTTGATCCATCACTGCAAAGATTTGCGGATATTGGTCCTGTTGGAGGTGCAACTGGAACATTATTTGCAATTCCACAGCCTACTGGAGGCAGTGTCCCGATTGGAGTAAACACAACTCCGTAACTTGGCTCACCAACCGTTGAGGCAAATTTAACCCACCCAACCACATCACCACCCCATGCAAATCCAGTGAGTTTATTTGTTGCGGAATTTAGAGTAATGCCATAATTTGGTTCGCCAACTGTCGAGCGAAGTTTGATCCATCCGTCCCAGCCACCAGAAGCTAACCCGGGACCACTTCCAGAACAAGAAGACGCAGGAACCCCAAGAATATTCTGACATCCCGCAAGCGCGCGCGCCCAACCGCTCATATAGGGTGTTGGAGACCAAGTAATTTGTGCAATTGGTCCAACTCCTGAACCTATATCACTTGACGGCGGATTGCCCGTCTTATTTCGGTCAAAACTTATCCAACCAATATTTGAGCTCCATGCTGTTCCCGTAATATCACTTTTTGCCCCCGGAGTAAATCTTAATGTGTCATTAGCGATATGAACACCGTAGTTAGACGTGCCACAATTTTCGAGTGGGTTTATGCAATTAAACGAAATCCAACCAATATTTGAGCTCCATGCATAACCAGATAAGTTGTCTGTTGAACCAGCCGATACTATTTGAGTTTCTGTTGCTCCCCCTCCAAAAATAAACCACCCGCCCAGCACCGAGAGAATAACGGCGAGAGTTATTGATAATAGTGTGTGTCTAAGTGGTTTAAAAAATTGCATAGAAAAAGTGCTTATGTAGAATAGTATACAACTATTTAGACAATTATTCCGCACGCGAGGATGTGGATAACCCCCCGCCATCTTATTAAGATGGCGGGGGGTTAAGTTTCTATTTTTACGCTTTTTACTTCTTTTTCCTTCTTGAAACGATCAGTGCATTTGAATATTTTTTTGGAGTCCTTGTCTTTCTACCGCCGGTGATCTTGCCCCACATTGTTTTAGGACGCTTGGTGCCACGACCTTGACGGCCTTCACCGCCGCCGTGTGGATGATCAACAGGGTTCATTGCAGTTCCACGAACGGTTGGGCGAATACCGAGCCATCGTGAACGACCGGCTTTGCCAATATTGCGCAACTTGCGTTCTTCGTTTGAAACTTCACCCATGCACGCCCATGCTGTTTCTATGATTCTCCTGATTTCTCCTGATGGCATTTTAAGATCAGTAAATCCTCCATCGTGCGCCACAATTTCCGCAAAGTTTCCCGCTCCACGCGCTAACTTTGCTCCCCCCTTGGGATGGATTTCAATGTTATATACAAATGCTCCAACAGGAATATTTTTGAGCGGCATTCGATTTCCCGCAGAAAGCGGTGCTTTCTCTGACACGATAAAAGTATTTCCCGGACGAAAACCCTTGGGCGCAATAACATATCTCTTTTCTCCATCAGCATAGGTCGAAAGTGCAATAAATGCTCCGCGATTCGGATCATATTCGATTGTTTGTATCTTTGCCGGAATATCGAATTTGTTATACATAAAATCAATATCTCGATACAGCCGCTTGTGACCTCCACCCTTGTGCCTCACCGTGATACGCCCTGCATTATTTCTTCCCACATGCCGTTTTCTGCCCTTGGTGAGTTTTTTGAGAGGAGTTGACGTAGTAATCACGCCACGGTAAGGAACCGTGATTGTGTGACGCTGTGATGGGGTTGTTGGTCTATAGGTCTTCATATAATTATTTTTTAAATCTCAATACTCAATGATTTTAGTGCTTGAAAATTGGTTTATTGATAATTGTAAATTATTGTTCTACACGAACTCAATCTTGTCTCCATGCTTGAGGTACACAATAGCCTTTTTGATTGCGCTTTGCACTCCCTTTTTCCCTCTTGAAAATACTTTCTTGGCAGGAAGATTGATAATGTGAACCCTTGTTGGAGTCACCTTATATATGTTTGTTACTGCCGTGGCAACTTCTTTTTTGTTAGCTTTCGGATGGATCTCGAATACGTAGGTATTTTTTTCCGCGAGCATAGAAGATTTTTCGGTTATGCGTGGTCGAAGCAACACAGACGAAAAACCCTCCTCTGTTACTTGGACATTCATCCCTTCCTTGACTTCATGTTGGCGAGGAGGCAGACCGACAGGTACAACAACTGAATTTGTTTTCACGCTCTTTTTCTCCCTTCCTTGGATCACCTTTGTTGAGACAGTATTTTTTTTCTTTTTTGATGTATTAAAAATAGCCATGATGGTTTTTTATGATCGTGCAACAGCTTTTTTGAGGCGCTCTTCCAAGAACTTAATGCTTTCTTTTGGATTTACAATGACGATGAATTTACTCTTGAGCGAATTCATTGGATTAAGATTTCGCGCTTCGTCCAATTCTATATTGTTGAAATTTCTAAAACTTTTTGTAAGATTTTCATCTTTTTTGGGGATAGCAAAATATGCCGCATTATTTTTCTTCTGAATCGCTCTAAACCCCTTGATTCCAGAAAGTGATGCGATCACTTCTTTTGCCTGTTTTGTTTTTGGGGTATTGAACGAAAGAGCGTCGAGAAGGATGATCTCGCCGTCTTTTGCCTTTCGTGACAACACCGTATACAGAGCTTTTATCCTCATTTTCTTGTTAACTTTGCGCTCATAGCTTTTATCCTTGAGCGGTCCGTGAGTAACCCCACCCCCTTTCCAAATAGGAGATCGACTCGATCCATGTCGAGCGCGACCCGTACCCTTCTGGCGCCATGGCTTCTTGCCACCGCCACGCACCTCTCCTCGTCCTTTCGTGTGAGCAACAGGTGTTCGAGCATTCCCTTCCATGGCAACCACCACCTGGTGAACAAGGTCACCATTCCACGGCAACGCAAAGACGCTTTCCGGAAGTTTGTATGTTCCGACTTCTTTGCCTTCAGTGTTGTAAACTTTTGCTTCTGTCATAAAATTTAGCTTCTATAGCTTCCTGAGCTTCGTTAGCTTCGTTAGCTTCGAAAGCTTTTGAAGCTCTGGAAGCTGCTGAAGCTTATGAAGCTTCCCAAACTATCTCTAACAACGTTCCTCTCTTCCCCGGCACTGCACCTGATACCAATAAGGCATTTTGGTTAATGTCGACCAAAAGCACCTTGAGTCCTTTGACGCTCACGCGATCTCCTCCCATACGACCTGCCATGCGCATTCCTTTTGCAACACGTCCTCCGGCTCGTCCACCACCGCCAATACTACCCGCTTCACGCTCGGAATGCTTTTGACCATGCGATCTTGGACCTCCTGAAAATCCGTGTCGTTTCACAACACCCTGAAATCCCTTTCCTTTGCTGATTCCACTTATTGTGACTTCGTCCCCTTCCTTAAATGTCGAAACATCAATAGTGTCACCCCGCTTGAAATCGGTAAGACTTCCCCTCAAAGTCCTAAACTCTCTCGTAGGTTTAAAATTACCAAGATCCTTCAAGTGCCCTTTTTCAGCCTTTGAAATTCTTTTTTCTTTTGACGGAATGCCAATTTGAATAGCATCGTATCCATCTTTATCCTTGGTTTTAAGAGCAGTAACTACCGCAGGAGGCACAGAAAGAATCGTCGCTGGGATACTTTTCCCCTTTTCAGTGAAAAATTGAATCATATTCTGTTTTGTTCCAAGGATAAATTTCATGGTATTAGAGAATTAGGTATTAGGCAAAGTAGGCTCTAGTTAAAAACAACCTAGCGCCTAGTGCCTAAAGCCTAGTGGCTATTCCTACATCATTTTTACGTCAATGTTGACCCCAGATGGAAGACTCATGTTGGTGAGTGCCTCAATCACTTTTGCGGTCGGATTTAAAATATCAATGAGTCGTTTGTGGATTCTGATTTCGAACTGTTCTCGCGCGTTTTTATAAATGAATGCTGATCTGTTGACGGTGTACTTCTTAATCGAAGTGGGAAGCGGAACTGGTCCCAAGATTTTTGCATCATACCGAAGTGCGGTATCAATAATTTGTTTCACCGAATTATCGAGAATCTTGTGTTCGTAAGCACTGACACGGATACGAAGTTTTTGAATTAGATTCTCTTCTTTCGCTTTTGGTGTTTTTTGTTTTTTCGCTTTTGTTGGCATACGGGTAAGTATCAGGTGCTTATGATTTGCGTGTATCGTGTTCCGTGATTACTTAATAACTTTGGTTACCACTCCAGCACCAACAGTCTTGCCTCCTTCACGAATTGCAAATCGCTGATCCGCTTCAAGCGCGACAGGAGCAACTAATTTTACGGTCAACGAAGGAGGTGTGTCTCCTGGCATAACCATTTCAGTTCCCGCAGGAAGGGTGACGTCTCCTGTAACATCGGTTGTTCGAATGTAGAATTGCGGTTTATATCCCGTGAAAAACGGCGTGTGGCGACCCCCTTCATCTTTGCTCAAGACATAAATCTTTGCTTCAAATTCTGTGTGAGGAGTTACCGAACCTGACTTTGCAATAACTTGTCCGCGCGTAACATCTTCTTTCTTGGTACCACGGAGAAGGATACCTGCATTGTCGCCAGCTATAGCTTCGTTGAGCGATTTGTTGAACATTTCAATGCCAGTGATAGTTGTCTTTACGGTATCCTTAAGACCAACAATTTCAACTTCATCACCTACTTTGATAGTACCTCGTTCCACTCGACCGGTAACCACGGTTCCGCGTCCTTCAATAGAGAACACGTCTTCGACAGGCATCAAGAATGGCTTTTTGACATCACGTTCAGGAACAGGAATGTACTCATCAAGCGCTTTAGTAAGCTCAAGAATTTTCTTTGCCCATTCATCATCAACTTTCTTTGCCTCAAGACCCTTAAGTCCTGATCCGCGGATAATTGGTGCATTTTTCCCGTCGTAGTCATATTTGGTAAGCAACTCGCGAACTTCTTCTTCAACAAGATCGATGAGTTCCGGATCAGGAACCATATCAACTTTGTTAAGGAAAACAATGATTTTAGGAACTCCAACTTGTTTTGCAAGAAGGATGTGCTCACGAGTCTGGGGCATTACGCCGTCAGTCGCGGCAACAACCAAGATAGCACCGTCCATTTGAGCAGCACCGGTAATCATGTTCTTGATGTAGTCAGCGTGTCCTGGAGCATCGATGTGAGCATAGTGGCGTGTGGCGGTCTCATACTCGTTGTGCGAAAGAGCGATGGTGATACCGCGCGCTTTTTCTTCAGGAGCCGAGTCGATCTGGTCAACAGACTTGAGCTTTACTTTATTGCCCGCGAGATTCAAAACATTGAGAATCGCGGCGGTTAGTGTGGTCTTGCCGTGGTCAACGTGGCCGATAGTGCCTACGTTAACGTGCGGCTTCGACCGATCAAATGCTTCTGCCATAGTATTTATGTACCTAGTGTTGAGGGTTCAACCCGCGAGAACGGATAACTGAACTCTCTCCGCTAAATGTAATTATATAAATTGCTAATAATTTTATCGACTTTTTAACTATTTTATTAATTTCCACAAACAAAAAATAGCGCAAAAATGCGGTAACCATCATCATAACAAAACACAAAATATAGTCAACTCCCCACAATAAATGACGTAAAATAACACTACATTATAGGAGGTGTCCTACGAAAGGGGAGACCTTTGTAGAAATGATTGGGTGTTTGGGCGAATAATGCAACATGCTAAGTTATTTGGTATGTTATGATTATGTAATAAATATTGTAATCTAGTTACACAAAAACCAAAAGAGTAAGAATTAAAAGCGCGATAATGATTATATCCAAGAAAGATAGAGGATTTACTATTTTAGAGATGCTTGTCGTTATTGTAATAATGGGACTTATTTCTGGTGTGGTTGTGGGTATTTTCAGTGGATTTCGGAACAAAGCTTATGACATAAAACGGCTGAGTGATGTGGAACAAATTACCACCGCCCTCTTCCTTTATTATAAAGATTACGGACATTTTCCATGTCACTCGTGGATGGGATCAACGCAAAACGATGGATCCACTGACCCCGAATGGCTCCTTCCACTTTATGAAAAAGGATACTTAACAGGGACCGTTCAGGACCCCGAACCGTCCAAACATGACTATGAATATTGGACATTTCATAATCCCGGCAGTAGTAGTTGCGGTCAATATGTATACCTCTCGATTGACTTAGACCCTAACAAAACAGAGTGCCCTGCTGGCACATATCCAGCCGACCCTCTTGGATCTCCTGGTGAATGTCACATATTATATCCTAGACTCATTCCGTGCTCTGATCCAACACTTCGAAATACCTCTGCATCAACTATTAATGATTGCACTGCGATTGGTGACCCTGGTTCTTGGCAATAAAAAGTGGTCCATTTTTTCTCTACGGAGTTACTTCCAAAGCCTCGCTTTGGATAATTAAATTCATTATTACAGAATTATCCCTGTAAATTTCTTGAATTATTTCTCTTGGCAATCCAAGAAACCAGGGCGAATGCGAAATAAAGGGCAAAACCCGCACCAAAAAGCGCTAAAATTACGCCAATTGTTTGACCGGCAGAACTCACTGGGGAAATACCGCTATGGCCGAATGTAAACATGGTGGCCATCGCCCACCAAAAAGAATGGGCATATCGTTCGAAAATTGGGTTTGATGGAGCTTCTACGAGGTGAATTAATACTCCCCCCGTAGTGGTGACAAAAAATGCCAGGAATAAAAGATTGTAAATCTTTTTATGATGTAAAAATAGCGATAGTTCTCGAAAGGTTTCAGAAAAAACCGTTGCGCTTTTGAATATTTCTAGCGCTCTTGCGATACGCAAAATACGAAGCGCCGGCAAAAAAACAATAATGAGATCGAGAATATTGCGGCGAATATAATATATTTTCTCTTCGGCAAGAAAAACAAGTGTAAAATATTCGACAAGAAAAACAAACCAAATGATCCAATCAAGTCCATCGAGAGAATTTTTTATGGAGTTATTTTCTTCGAGAATCAAGCTCGCCACAATAACCACAACCCAGATGATTGCAAGAATCGCCATAGGAACATCAAGTTTTGCTTTCAGAGCAAGGGCTCGGGTGTTTTTATTGGGAATATCCATAGTGAACATTTGATATTTATTGTATCAAACCCCCAAACTAAAAACAGTGGCTGTATAGCCACTGTTTTTAGTTCAAATTTAAATTTCGAAAAAGGATTACTTCCTCGCCTCGATAATCCCCGTCGCCACATTTGTAGGCACAATCTCATAGTGATCAAATTCCATCGTGAAGCTTGCGCGGCCTTCGGTCATCGAGCGGAGGGTCGTGATATAGCCGAACATTTCCGAGAGCGGAACTTTTGCTTTGATCGCCTTATTCATACCGCGCTCTTCCATCCCTTCGATCTGTCCGCGCTTGGAAGAGAGATTGCCGGTAACATCACCCATGAATTTCTCCGGTGTTACCACCTCGACTTTCATCACTGGTTCAAGAATGACCGGACCTGCGCGCCGGGCCGCATCTTGAAGTGCTTGCGAACCCGCGATTTTAAATGCAATTTCGGATGAGTCAACATCGTGGTAAGAACCATCAAAAAGCTCGGCTGAAATATCAACCATCCTATATCCGGCGAGTATGCCACGCTCCATTCCTTCTTTGATGCCTTTTTCAATAGGCGGAATGAATTCTTGCGGCACCACCCCTACCTTGATGTTATTGATGAACTCAAATCCTTGCTCGCGTTTGACATTCTTCGGTTGTTTTTTCTCTTCAGCCCAACCCGACATATCAAGCGGTTTGATGCGAATTTTGACGTGTCCATATTGTCCGCGACCTCCTGATTGTTTGATATGTTTTGCTTCCGCCTCCGCCTCTTTCGTAATGGTCTCGCGATATGCCACTTGCGGTTTGCCCACATTTGCTTCCACGGTAAATTCGCGCTTCATACGATCAACGATAATTTCCAAGTGAAGCTCTCCCATACCCCAAATGACCGTTTCAAGCGTCTCCGGGTCGGTGGTAATGCGAAATGTCGGGTCTTCAGCAGCGAGACGTGAGAGCGCCATGCCCATTTTTTCCTGGTCTGCTTTTGTTTTCGGTTCAATACGAAGCGACACCACTGGTTCTGGAACTTTAATCCTTTCAAGAATGATCGGATTATTTTCGTCGCAGAGCGTGTCTGATGTCATTGTATCCTTAAGTCCGACTGCCGCGGCAATTTCACCCGCAAAAACCTTTTTCACTTCCTCACGCTGGTTTGCATGCATTCTCAAGATCCGCCCGATACGTTCAGTTTTTCCTTTTGTTGAATTATATAAATATGAGCCTGACTCAAGTGTTCCCGAGTAGACACGGAAAAAAGTGAGCTGTCCCACAAACGGATCGCTTTGAAGTTTGAACGCAAGCGCTGAAAGCGACTCGGTATCGGATACTTCGCGAGTAATTTCATCTCCACTTACCGGGTCAATACCTTTTGGTTTAGGAATATCAAGTGGGCTCGGGAGATAGTCGACAACACCATCGAGCACGAGCTGAACACCTTTATTTTTGAGCGCCGAACCGGTAAAAACAGGAACAATGTCATTTGCAATGGTTGCTTTGCGTAAAACTTTTTTAAGTTCCGCGACAGGAATCTCTTTGCCGGCAAGAAAATCTTCCATGAGTGGCTCATCCTGCTCAACGATCTTTTCAATAAGTTCGTTATGGAATTTTTTCGCGTTTGCCTTGAGATGTTCCGGAATCTCAGCTTCTCGTACCGTCATACCCATTTCTCCTTCAAAGTAATACGCTTTCATTTTGAGAAGATCCACAACTCCTTCGTGTTTTTCTTCTTCGCCGATCGGGATTTGCATGCGCACCGCGTTTTTGGTGAGACGGTCTAAAATACTTGCAAACGATTTCTCAAAAGAACCGCCTGTGCGGTCAAGCTTGTTGATAAAACAGATACGTGGCACTTTTCCTTCATCAGCATAGCGCCAGTTTGTTTCTGATTGCGGTTCAACGCCGGCAACACCGTCAAACACCACCACTGCGCCATCGAGCACGCGCAAACTGCGCTTCACTTCAATTGTGAAGTCGATGTGCCCAGGCGTATCAATAACATTAAAACGATATTTTTTGCTCTCATCTTTCGAGTCCAAGTAGGTTGGCGTCCAAAAACAGGTGGTTGCCGCAGAAGTAATCGTGATTCCACGCTCACGCTCCTGTTCCATCCAGTCCATAACTGTATCGCCCTCATGCACTTCGCCGATCTTGTGCGATCGTCCTGTGTAATACAAAACCCTCTCGGTTGTGGTGGTTTTCCCAGCGTCAATGTGAGCGATGATGCCAATATTTCGTATTTTTTCTAACGGGTAGTCTCGTTCCATGCCAAGTCAGTTTTTAAGGTTAATAAAGTTCATAAAGTTTTTAAAGTTAATACAATCCATAAAGTTTAGAGAGTTTTTATCAATCCTGAGAGCATTTTGGAGATTTCGACAGAAAGCGCAGACATTAAATCGATTTGCTTTTTGTCGATATATTTCAATGAGTCTGCAATGTATAACATTGAACGCACTTCTCCGCACGATCCTTTTGCGATAAATAAGAAGTTTTTGAATTCTTTATTTGATCTTCTTTCAAATCCCTCTGCAATGTTATTCATCACAGAAACCGCCGCTCTCTGGATCTGGTCTTTAAACCCTAAATCCCTCACTCCTCTCATGTGTTCGTAAGTCTCTTCGGTAAGGCACTTTGCTTTTTGCCAAGCAATAATGTCTTCAAATTGATCTATTCTCATGCGCTTACTTTATAAACTTTATGAACTTTCTACTTTATAAACTTACTATCTACCATGCAAAATGGGCAAATGCCTTATTCGCTTCTGCCATTCTGTGGGTATTCTCGCGTTTTTTGATCGCTTCCCCTTCGTTCTTACTTGCTGCAATAAGCTCATCAGCAAGTTTCACGTGCATCGGAGCACCCTTTTTGCCGTGAGCCGCTTCGAGGATCCAGCGCATGGCGAGTGTACTTTTGCGATCAGGGCGCACTTCGCGGGGAACCTGATAATTAGCACCGCCAACTCGGCGAGAACGAATTTCCATCACAGGTCCGACATTATTAAGAGCGGTATCAAGAACTTCAAGCGGATTTTCTGTCTTCATTTTTTCCTTTATGTAATCAAGGGCGCCGTACACGATCTTTTGAGCGGCATTCTTCTTTCCCTCTTTCATCACATAGTTAATAAGCTTACCTACTTTTTGAGATGAATAAGTAAAATCTGGTTGTGCACTATGGCGGTTTTTTATTTTTCTTCGCATAAATTAATCTTCGAAAGCTTTTTATTGTTTCTTTTCTTTTGGTCGCTTTGTTCCATACTGACTTCGTCCCTTTCTTCGCTTGTCAACACCAGTTGCATCAAGTACACCGCGGACAACGGTATAACGAACTCCCGTAAGGTCTTTTACGCGACCGCCACGCACCACCACCACAGAGTGTTCCTGGAGTGTGTGTCCCTCCCCTGGAATATATGCAGTGACCTCCATTCCGTTCGTAAGACGAACCCTCGCGATCTTTCGAAGCGCTGAGTTCGGCTTTTTGGGAGTTGTTGTGGTCACTTTTGTACACACACCACGCTTAAAAGGAGCTGGTCGAAAAACCGGTTTGTTTTTGAGTGTATTAAAACTGCGGAGAAGTGCGACTGCTTTAGACCTTCTTATGGGCTTTGTGCGTCTTTGTTTTACAAGTTGATTTATGGTTGGCATATTTAAAATATCGCCTCAAGGCGATAGGACATACTATACTCTAGGCGCCAAAAAATGCAACTCCCCGGACACGTAGAACATAAATCGTAGAGCATGGAACGTAAGACATTAGGAAGCGGATTTTTAAATTTTTCCTTATAATTCGCTCCTCCTTTAAGAACTTTATAAACTTTCTACTTTTAACTCACTCTCCTACCCCCCAATGATAATTCTCACGATAAAATCAACAATGGGACCGATAATCCGCCAACCGTAAAGAAAGATGATTATAATAAAGATAATCCAATATCTCGTAAGAAATTCTTCAATAAACCTTAAGTGGTGGGGCAAAAACGCAAAAAGTACTTTTGAACCATCGAGGGGCGGGATAGGCAAGAGATTAAAAACCGCCAAAAGGACATTTAGGAGTACGATCGTTCCCGACATTTGAAGGAATGGTCCTGAAGAAATTCCAAGTTCTCCCGAAAAACGAATAAGGAGCCCAAAGATAATCGCAAGAAAGAGATTAGAAAGTGCGCCCGCGGCGCCCACAAGCGCCGGTCCCCATGTTTGATTTTTGAGATTGTAGAAATTGACCGGCACCGGCTTTGCCCAGCCAAAAAGAATCGGTGAACCGCTCAACACTAAAAGTGCAGGGAGAAGAATTGAGCCAAATAGGTCAATGTGCGGAACGGGATTGAGAGTGAGACGCCCCGCAAGTCGTGCCGTGGGGTCGCCAAGAAGCTCCGCGACATAGCCGTGCGAAATTTCGTGAATGATCACCGAAATCACAAGAATGGCGATTAAAAATAGCGTGTCAACTGGCATCTGTACTAAATTAAAGTTAAAAGTTTTTGTATTCGCCTTTGGCGAATACATTAATTTTGCATTTTGAGATTTGCATTTTCAATTTCATTCATTTCGTATGGGGTTGCATAATCTTTTTTGCTATGATACTATCGTACCACAATTATGGCGAAAGTATGTCCAATTTGCGCGAAGGGAACGTTGGTTGCGGGAAAATACAGCAACCGCGTTCGTGCTACTAAATTCAACCCTACGGGAAATTCACGTAAATACCCCAATCTCCAGTGGGCAGCGCTTTCAAACGGCACACGCATGAAGATCTGTACCCGATGCATGAAGGCGGGAAAACACCTCACGATGAAAATCTAACTTAAAAAAACCGAGGAATTGTCCTCGGTTTTTTTAAATTCTAGTTACATGCAAGAGTCTTATATGAGATAACTTCTTAGTTCTTTAGATTTCCGCTATTTTGGATACCCTATTTCATTGTAAATTTTTATGTTCTCTAACTTTCTCTTTTCGTACAAGTTTTCCTTATATAAATGATACTGCAAGTACAAAACTGAAAAAAGAAGTACGGTGAATATAACAAAAAATATAGAAACCAGTGCAGTTTTTGGAACAGAGAATCTTTCAATTTCCGCCATTGATGATATAAACAAATAGAAGAATTGACTGAAAATGATTGCCGCAGGAACTATAGGGAAGTAGACCCAAAATAAATTGATTCCTTCTATAAGAGTAATCAATAAAAATACTGCACCAAAAAAGTACGAATATAAAAATGCAATTCTTACCTGTTTAAACGTAGCGGCCCCACTTAGCATCTTTCCAAAATAAAATAAACTATATCCTAGTACATAAAAAATAAAAACACCCAACAGTAGGAATTTAATGTCAAAAATGACAGACTTTGAGTGTAAAAATACATCAAAATTGGATTTTCCAAAAGTTATTTTATTTGTAACTAATTCTCCGATTCTAAAAAGAAAAAAGGGGGTTAAAAAAATGAGAATTATGTACCATTCCGGAACATTCTGCGTGGAAAGTTCTTTGACAATTTGACGCGGTTTTTTGAAGAAAACAAAAAGCGATTGAAGCAGATTCATACGAAATAAATTGTTAGTTAATATCTACGTACACTTCTCGACACAAACAACCGTTTTCTAACTTACCTTCATATTACCCCCCCCCTCATCACCCCGCAACCTTCTTATCCCCACACCTTATAACCGACGACTATCCTCGGTTTTTTAAATCTCACAAGTACACGGGTTATAGCCGACCGTAAAACAATTTTTTCGTAAAAAGATTTTCGGCATATATAAAAAACATTGAGCCGACCGTTAAATAAATAAAAAGGTTATATAACTTTGGATACGCAACCAGCAAAAGAACAAAGAGAAAGGTGAAAAAACCAGCAGTAACCGCAACTGCATACGATACCATTGTCATGAGTTTATTTTTTTCTTGTGAAAATCTGTCCCTTAAAGACAAACCATAACTTATAGATATCATCATTAATACAATAAGAATAAATGAAAATACCAATGAATACATTCCTTCAACCATGTTGAGACCGTCTGATTTTCTCAACATAAGATCCCCGATTCCACCTAAACTCAAATGAAGGCCGTAGCCATTTCCTAACACCACAACAAAATAAATGAGATTAAATAAGAACCCAAAAACATTACCTAACAGGAGCATAAAAAGTGTTCGTTTAATGCGATCTTCTTTTATTGAATTGAACATTTGCCTGTGGATCAAATAAGACGACAGAAAAATCAAAATAGTAAATCCAAGAAACAACAGTTTCCCTTGTATAGAAACATTTGATATGAAAAGGAAGACACCAGTCACCAAGAAAATGAGTGACACGAAATAAGATACTAAATACCTTGTGAATGTGTTTAAAAAGCCAAGCCGTGATTTTTCCCATTCATGCTTAAGGTTTAGTATGGATTGAATTTTTTTTTGATTTCCGATTTCTTCCATATATTATTATCATACCCCAAATCAATCTGGTGATGAAAATGTGGTGACGCAATAACATCGGAACCACACAAAGGTCCGATTAATCTTAAGTACTTGCAATTGGTATGCTATTTTGTTCAGATCGCAATGTCTTGTGTGCCCTATAGTTTACATAGATAAGATAAGTAAGAATCACTAGTGGTATTACATTTATGAACATACCTTTACTAAAGATTGCTATTGCCCCCATTAAGATAAAAACCCACCCCAAATAAGCACCTATTATATTTCGCTTCGCAAGAAGGTACCCGGCTACGAGTAAAACAATTCCAGCTAATAAGACTACATAAGAAACCATTGGGCTTGAAGAAAACGAAATCGCACCCACAAAAGCCATTTTGAGAGGAAGTGTTAATAAAGAAACGATAGCAAAACTAGGAACTAAATCTGAAATAGCAAAAACAATATAAACAATTCCAAGAACAATAAAACTGCGCTTCGCTAAACGTGTACCATCTTTAGGAGATTGAGCCATGATAGTTACAATTTTAAATTTTAATCCCTTAACTTGCTTTTATTCTACCACTCCCAACACTCACCACAACTTTCTTTCCCCACCCCGTATCGCCAGAACTTTTTATTATACATCCCAAGTCATGACTTGAAATGTATAATAATTACGTTTTTACTCCCTCCACAATCGCTCTCCATCACTTTCAAAAATAATCGTTCCGTCTTTGTAGGTACCGAGTGCGGGGATGTTGTATTTTAGAAGTCGGTCAAGCACTTCTTTGTGCGGATGGCCATAGCGATTTTTTACTCCGGCTGAAATGACAGCATACTTCGGTGTTGTGACGGCTAAGAGCGGTTCCGATGAAGAAGTTTTTGACCCGTGGTGTGCCAATTTAAGCACGTCAACATCAAGGTTACTGCCGTCTAAACGAACAAGATATTTTTCAATATTCTGGGTTGTGTCTCCGGGAAGAAGAAACGAGGTGTTCCCATATACAAGTTTTGCAATGATTGAACCGTCATTTGTGGAAAGCCCTGAAACATCCCTGTCGGGAAACAAAATTTGAAGATACGCCCCGCCGCCGAGGTCAATCACCATTCCGCGCCGCGCAAGAATACTCGTGGATCCCTCTTCTCGAACAAATTCTTTAAATATTTTATAGATTTCCGTATCAGGAATAGTCCCCGGTTCCATAATTTTTCCAACCTGATAATTTTTAAGAACATCAATAAACCCGGCAAAATGATCCTTGTCGGGATTTGAAACGATGAGCATATCGATAGAGCGGTCATAAAACGGCAAGAGTGCGCCAATATGCGAGAGCACGCTTCCATCAGGTCCTCCATCAAGAATTATTTGTTTCCCTGTCGGCGACTCAATAAAAATCGCGTCGCCTTGCCCCACATCAAGAAACGCAACCGTAAGAATGCCGTGCTCCTCCGCGGAAACTGCGTACCAAATAAAAAAATTTGCCGCAAAAAGAACTCCCATAAAATAGAGTGCCGTATGTTTCTTTATATTCTCCATCCCATTAGAGATAACCCCGATAACATCGGGGCATAATTAAATAACCTTTCCCAATCCTCTTGAACATTTATATATAGTATAACTTACTCGCCAAAGAACAAACTGGATAATCTCTAACGGGACAAGTCCCTTAAGTACACCGTGAGCTGTGTTAGAATGAACGTATGTCCCAAGAAACTATCGAGTCAATAATTTTATTCTCCGGATACGCGGGAATTTTTTTTCTGATGATCTCAAATGGAGTGGTAAGTTTTCCATCAAGTCAGATCCTCTACATCATTGCCGGATATTTTGTCTTCACCGGACATTTGAATCTTTTCGCTGTGGTTATCGCGGGGGCACTCGGAAATACAATCGGCAACATCATTCTCTATGAACTTGCACGCAGTAAAGGACTCGTCTATCTCACCCGCTGGAAAATTTTTCCGGAACGTGAACTAAAAAAATTGCAGATCGCGTTCAATAAAAAAGGTGCTTGGTTTCTTTTTGTGGGCAAACTCATTCCCGCACTCAAAGTATTTATCCCGATTCCCGCTGGCATTGCACACATGAACCGCCCACTTTACGCCATCATAATTTTAGTTTCATCATCGATCTGGCCATTTGCGTTTTTGGCTATCGGATATTATTTTGGCAAAAGCGCACATGTGTTTGGCGCATACGCAGTAGTGCTTGCGTTCATCGCACTCATCGTCGCAACAGTATTTTATAAGTTTATGAATAGTAAAGAAGTCATTTCGGAGATTGAAAACAAAGGTGTATAAAAAAATATTACATGCGTAAATTTTAATATATTTTCTCAACATGAAATACAGCGAATTTTTAAAAAATACTAAAGAGTGTCATTTCTGTATCCTCGTTGATAATCAAGAAATACTGCAAAACAAAAATGCTTTTTTAACATACGCATTGGCTCCGTACCACAAAGACCATCTTTTGGTTATTCCCAAACGCCATACAGAAAATATTCTTGAGGTTACCGACGAGGAAATAAAAGATGTTTATGACTTACAAAAAACAGGTCTAAGGATTCTTCAGAAACTCGGTTATAGTAATATTTCGCTCATTGTACGCGAGGGAGACCTCACGGGAAAATCTGTTTCGCATTTACATTATCATCTTATCCCCAATGTGCACATAGGCGATGTTGATCATGCTGGAATGGAGCGAACGATACTCACCGAAGAAGAAATCGCCTCAACGATTTCAAGAATAAAATCTGCTATTGAAAACCATTAGGCGGATTTTAATTTCATATAAAAAAGATAAGGAACGATCGCAAATACTGTGTATACCATAATCATAAGCCATGCGGGAAATACAAACACCCCGATAGACGCAAAGGGAACCGCCGCGGCAACTTCAACAACCTTGAGTTCGTACCAAAGAAACAAGTGCGCGATAAACGCAAAAGGAAACGAGAAAAAAATACTTACAAAACCCGCCGCTCCGGCGAGAAATCCAAAAAGCATGGTGAGCGGAATAAACGGGAGAATAAGAAGGTTTACCGGCAATGATACGATGGAAAATTTTCCCATCATGTAAAGAAGGAGTGGGAGGACAAAGATCTGGGTTGCAAGCGTCGCGGAAACAATATCGCGAAGCCCAAAAGTTTTCGTAATAAATTTGAGATGCTTCTCGAGAAGGGGCGCACCGTGGATAAGCCCGAGTGTTGCAAGAAATGAAAGTTGGAATGAGGGATCGAAGATAAGAATTTTTGGATTATAGAGAAGCATCACAAACCCGGCAAAAAGAAGCGTAAGGGTGATCTCATACACCCTCCCTGTTGCCCGCGCAAGAAGTGCGAGAAGTGCCATGATGGACGCGCGTACAACTGTCGCGCCTGCGCCCGTCATGATTGAAAAAAGGATGATCGAACCACCGCCAAGCATGAGGCCCGCCATGCGCGGAGCAAAAGAGAAAAATCTCATGATCGCTTCCGCAACAATCGTAAGGTTATACCCAGACAAAACGACAATGTGAATCACTCCCGCGATGCGAAAATCATCCAAGAGATCTTTCCCGAGAGATTGTTTCGCGCCAACCAATAACCCACCCAAAAGAGAGCTCTCCGGTTCGGGAATAACGCGTGAAACCCGATCAAGAAATGCGTGCTTAAGTAAAAGAAGTTCTCGCTTGATAACATTCCCCTTCCCTTCCCCAACACGCGAGATATCTGGACGAATAAATTGATAGAAGATTCCGTCTTTCGCAAGATATGAAACGTAATCAAACAATCTCTCTGTATCTGATTGTTCAAAATTTTTCGGCAATAGAAGTTTCCCGGACGCAGAGATTTCATCTCCATAGTTCCAGGACGGATACCGGTCGGTGATGACAAGTGCACGAGTTTTTACCGGATGTTTTTCTCCCGTAGTATCAATTTCGACAATATCAACCGTAAGATTAACATGATCACTTCGTAGGTCAGGCTCCTCGCTCACAAACCCGCGAACAGAAATTTCGTTTTCAATGTGATCATTAAGAAAAGGGTCCCCATGGTATAAGTCTGATAGGTCGTACCGAAACATTCCCAATCCAATAGAAAACATGATGAGTGACACGAGAATAACCCTTTTTTCTCTTCTCGTGACAAAGAAAAGAAATAGCGAGACTGCTGTAAAAATGAGAAACAGTGTGAACGCACCCCCAAGATTAATGAATGATCGAAACGCCACTCCGATTGTGAAACCTGCGACCAAAATGAGAAACCACTGCGCGCGCATAAAAAATTAGTATACTTATTATTTATACGCCCCACTCCGCGCGAATTTTTTTCTCGTCTTCTTTGCTGATCGCTTTTTTGAATTTTACTCCGCGCACACCTTTGACACGTTTTTCGCATTCTTCCCATGTTATGTGCTTTTTGAGTACGCCGTTCACAAGACTTAAATATGAATATGCTTTCACGCGCGAACGCGCTCGGGATGCACTGCGGGTTCTTGTCTTTTTTCCACTTGCAGTCGTATTTTTAATATCATGTTCATAGTTCGCAAATGGTCCGTGATAGAGTTCTAGTTTTTCTCCTTTTGCGTACGAGGTTGCAATTTTGTCGGCACGCTCATTGCCGGCAATTCCCACATGTCCCCCAACGTGTTCCCATGAGATATTCCCAAGTTTTGCACGTGTATCAACAAGATGAGAAAGTTTTTCCCATAAATCACGATTCTCAACCGGCTTTTTTGCCTTGGTCATCCAATCGCGTTTCTTCCATTCTGTAACCCATTGGGTAATGCCATGAATGACATAGCGCGAATCGGTATGAAGGGTGATATTTTCTTTTTTATTTTTAACAGCTTCGATCGCACTGATAGCTCCGGTAAGCTCCATCCTATTGTTGGTAGTGTGTTTCTCGTTACCGCCAAGTTCAAGAACATTTTCTCCTTCCGCAATAATCGCCCCCCACCCACCAGGACCGGGATTCCCCAATGAACTGCCGTCAGTAAAAATAGTAATGATGTTCATTTTTATATTATACACATATATGGAAACGAGGAAAATAAAAAAAACCGCTTCTTTGTAAGCGGTTTTTTAATTAATTTTTGTGGTGTGTTATTTTTATATCAATCACCACACGCGGATCACCACGCACAAGATACCCCATTTTTTCGTCTTTGGTATACGTCCAAAGATTTTTCATAATATCAAGATTGAGATATCGTTCGCCATACTTCTTCCCTTGTCGAACAAAAAAAACTTTGAACGTAAGAGAGTACGCCGTGTGAAATATTTTTTCAACACGGAGAATGATTTTTTGGGGTTTTTGTATGTCGCGCGCCAATAGGTTCGATTTCCATACTGGTCCAACAGTTACCAAAAAAGTACTCCCCTCAGTGCAGTTTCTGAATTCTTCAAGATCAAATGTGCGACTCATCACGTCGTCCTCACAAAATTTTATCTTAACACAGCATAGTCATAAAAATACAAAAGTCAAACTTTTTGAATATCAACAATCCGTAAACGAAGTTCCGGCCTTCCTCGAAACATTGATTTTTCGAGCGTAGCAAAAAGATTTATAAACTTGCCTTCTTCGACTGCAGTTTTAAAATTTTCCTGTGAAATGAAGAATCCGATGGCGGGAATTTTTTTGCCGACATTATTTTCAAATTGCAATTCGAGATGATTTTTTTCTTTCCCGAATATTTTTACTCCCCCGATCTCAATATTCTCAAAAAGAAACAACGGCTTGGGATTCCCGATACCAAATGGCGCGAGTTGTTCAACAAGTCTTTGTGTCTCCCATGTTACTTGGTCAAGAGAAAGCGTGCTGTCGATTGCCATTAATTTTTTTGCTTCTTTTTTTTCAATCTTTCCGTGAGCCAAAAGAATTTCTTCTTCAAGAAAATGGATCTGCTCGTGTGATATCGAGAAACCGCCGGCAAGCTCATGCCCTCCCACATCAAGAAAAATTCCTTGCCGCACGCTCACCATAAGTTCCACCACATTAATACTTCCGTCGGAGCGACATGATCCTTTTATATGAGTACCGCCCTCTCTTCCCCATACAAATACCGGTCGCTCGTAATCTTCCATAAGACGGTTTGCCGCAAGTCCCAATACTCCCGGTTTCCATGCAGGATTTCCCACAACAATCACTTCTCGCATTTCGCGCAATGCAATTTTTTTCTTCGCCTCTTTGATCATTACCGCAACCACACCCTTTCGTGTTTCATTCATCTCGTTCAAATGATCCGACAAGAGATCCGCTTCAGTCTCGTCAGTGGTTGAAAGAAGCCGAAATGCATCGAGTGGTATTCCCATCCTTGATGCGGCGTTGATCCGCGGAGCAATCGTAAACCCAACATCTTCTTCAGTGAGATATCGTTGGTCCACACGCAGTTTTCGAAGTAGTTTCATAAGTCCGGGACGCGGACTTTTTCGCAGAACCTTGAGTCCATAATGTGCAAGCACCCTGTTTTCATTGCGGAGCGGCACCATATCGGCAATCGTTGAAAGTCCCGCCATATCCAAAAGCCATTTTTCCCACCCTTCTCCTACATTCCATTCTTTCGCTCTTTTTTTGAGTAATGCTTGCACGAGCTTCCACGCAAGGCCCGCACCGCAGAGCATATTGTCGGGATATGTATCGCCTTTTTGTTTGGAATTTAAAATTGCATATGCAGACGGAATAATTTCTTGCGGGAGATGGTGGTCGGTAATAATAACATCAATGCCGAAGCTGTTTGCGTGAGCTACTTCTTTTACATCAGTGATGCCACAATCGACGGTAATAAGAAGCCCGGTGCCGTTTTTTGCAAACTCATCGACAGCGTCAGTGTTGAGTCCATATCCTTCGTCGTGTCGGTGCGGAATGTAATTCTCAAAATGTTTGTATCCTATTTTTTTAAAAAAATCATGAAGGATGACGCTTCCAGGAATACCGTCGCAGTCATAGTCTCCATACACAACGATTTTTTCTTTCGCATCGATCGCGCGTAATATACGCTCCACCGCTTTTTCCATATTGAGAATCAGAAATGGATCATGAATGTCGTGCTCATAGTCTGGATGGAGAAATTTTTCCGCTTCTCCGCTTGTAGTAATCCCACGATTTTTAAGAAGTGTTTGCGTAAGAGGGTGGTACGTAGAGAATTTATCATCGATCACTGCTGTTTTCTTTGTCATGGATTGAATTCTAGCACATGCGGGGTACTAAAATTCCAAGGACTGTCCTTGGGGAGCCCGACTTAAGGACAGTCCTTGGAATTTTGCTCTGTTACGCGTTATACTAATCACATGAACGATTGCCTCTTTTGTAAAATCATAAACGGCGATATCCCTTCCGCAAAAGTATACGAGGATCAACATTCGTATGCATTTTTAGATATTAAGCCGATAAACGCCGGACACACACTCCTTGTCCCCAAAAAACATTTTGCAAATCTCTATGAAATGCCGGACGATGTCCTTGCAAACCTTACACCAACAATAAAAAAGCTGGCGATTGCCATAAAAAAATCTGTCGGGGCAGACGGAATAAATATCGGAATGAATAACGACTCCGCCGCCGGACAATTAGTATTTCACGCGCATATTCACATCATGCCGCGATTCAAAAATGACGGACATGAGCATTGGCATGGAAAACCCTACCAGGATGGCGAGATTGATAATGTTGCTCAAAAAATAAAAGCGAACCTTTAGATTCGCTTTTAAAATCAAATTAATGTCAAAACTGTTTATTCGACTCTTCGAACAAACACGGTGTGATGTTTACGTTCCGGAGAAGTACTAAACCCTGTATAGGAATATTAAAATTTCCCCATATCACCCTCAGTAGTTCCAGAGAGATTTTGGTCAAAACCAGCCTTGGTCTCTACTTTTAACTTTAGTAATAAGTCTGCTAAGTCCTCTGCGCTTATCTCACGGACTTGCCCAATCTCCATGTATCCAAGGTGTCTGTTCATTACCCCTTGCGCAGGATCAATATCTTTTTCTATATTACCTTCTATACTCATAGTTTTATCTCCTCTTAACTTTTAAACTTAGTACCTTAATAACTAACCCGACTTAATTCTACCCCCCCCCCCCGCAAAAACCCGCAAGCCCCAAATCAACACCCCCATTCCCAACAATCACATCCTCTCTGTCTACCACTCCCGACTATTATTATCACAATTATTATGTATTCCAAGTCATGACTTGGAATACATAATAATTGTGATGCAATCGGGATACGCTTTATTGAAAACAATATTTTCCTTAAGAAATATTGAAGTGTTTTTTTAACTTTGGCGCGCCTTCGATCTCTTTCGCTCTGATATAAATGATGTGATTCCGCACGTTGAAAAATTCCCCGATAAAGTCGATCTCGTCTTTGCATGGATAGGGCGAAACAAACACTGATTTCTGGATTGGATAAAGGCCAAGTTCTTTTATCTTGAAACTGATAGCGTCTCGAGCTCTTTTTTTTGTTTGCGGAATGTCAAACATAACCATGCGCCACCATCCATCCCACTTCTTGGGAACCTTGAGTTTCATCTCATCAAGATTGTATTCGAGAACTTTCCTCTTCCCCGCTTGAGTGATTTCTACGACATCTTTACCATCTTTTTCGTAGATGCTTACCATTTTCTTTTTTTGAAGCCCCTTAACCGCTTGGTAAATTCTGTGTTTGTCGTATGACTTTTTAGGCTTGAACAACACCGCAACCTGCGCAAGCCCCGGCAGAGCAAAACATGCGACGATAAATCCGCCAAGGGCAAGCCCTTTCAATATTTCTTTTGCAAGTTCTCCCTTATTATATGTTTTCATATCTTCTTTACTTTATTGATTACCCACAGACCATAGAATTATTATACATTTCAAGTCATGACTTGAAATGTATAATAACATAATATAAAGAAAGAAGGTATGTGACGGCATCTTTTATGTTCTATAATTTCTTTTTTGAGTTGAGAAGCGCCTTGATGCCGGGAAGTGTTCCGTTCGCGAGAAAATCAAGCATGGCACCGCCGCCGGTGGAAACAAACGTAAATTTCTTTTCAAACCCAAGTTTTGAAATCAGCGCGAGGGAATCTCCTCCGCCCACAATCGATTCTGCCTTGCTCTTTGCAATAATTTTTAAAAGATCGATGGTGCCTTTATCAAACCCTTCTTCGTAATTGCCGAGAGGCCCATTCCAGAGAATGAATTTCGCCCGAGATACAACATTTTTAATTTCACGAATTGTTTTAGGTCCCACATCTTTAATAGAATCTCTCTCGCGGATACTTCCTATATCTTTCACGAGTGTCTCCGTTTTCGTCTTTACTATAACGTCAGACGGTACTATGAGTTTTTTATTTTTAAAAAGCGGTTTTAGTTTAAAATTACCGTTGTCGGAAAGTGATGTTCCAATCTCATATCCCGCCTCTTTGAAAAAATTATTAGCAAGCGCACCGCCCACAAACACTCTGTCAGCAACACGTAAAAATTTTTTAATGAGCGGAATTTTCGTACCAAATTTTGCGCCGCCTAAAATAAAAAGGAACGGATGCGACGGACGAAGCGCGCGCGAAAGATGACTCACCTCATCCTCAAATAAAAATCCTGCATATGAAGGAAGAAGCTTGGGAAGTAAGACCACCGATGCATGGTCGCGGTGCGATACTGAAAATGCGTCGTTGACATAGACGTCGCCCAGCACGGCGAGTCGTTTTGCGAAATTCATATCATTCTTTAATTCCCCCGGATCTTTTCGCAAATTTTCAAGCATCATCACACCACCATGTTTCATTGCTGAAATAATATTCGGAAGATCGCGACTTTCGAGCTTTGGGTAAAACCCCACATTCATTTTTTTATTCAAATAACGCGCTACGGGTCGTAAACTTTTTTCTCCATCACTCCCGATGTGGCTTATGATGATCGTCTTTGCGCCTTGAGATTTCAAAAACTTGATGGTAGGAAGCGCACATTTGATCCGATACCCATCAACCACTCTTCCTCCCTTAAGGGGCACATTGAAATCAAGCCTCAGAAGGACGCGTTTTCCTTTGAGATTTTTTGCGTTTTCGAGAGAGGGTAATTTTTGCATGGTAGTTATTTCTTTTTTGCGGATTGTTCCGCAACTTTAAGTATTTCTCCAAATTGTTTTCCATCAAGACTCGCGCGGCCAACCAATAGTCCATCTGCGCCTCCTTCACGCATAAAACTGCCGCAATTTTTTGCATCGACAGATCCGCCGTAAAGTATCGGAACAATGTGTGATGATTCTCGGTCGAACATATTGGTAAGAACTTTGCGGATAAGAATGGAAATTTCGAGCACGTCTTCGGGAGATGCTGAACGGATTGCGTTTGCGCCGATTGCCCATACGGGTTCATAGGCAATAATAATACTTTGGAGTGATTTTTTTTGCACTCGTGACAAGGATTGTTTTAACTGTTCTTCGATTCGCTTTGTATATTCGCCGTGTTGATCTCGTGATAGCTCCCCAACACAAATAATTACCATGAGTCCCACGCGCAGAGATGCATCAACTTTTTTTGAAACCATTTCATCTGTCTCGCCGAGCGCACGCCGTTCCGAGTGTCCCACGATTACATATCGTGCACCCAGTGAACGAAGCATCAAGGGGGAAATTTCTCCCGTATAAGCACCCTCTTCTTTCCAAAACACATCTTGTGCACCAATTAAACATCGCTTCCCCGAAATTCGTTTGCCAAGCTCATGCACAAATACAAATGGGGGGCACACAATCGTATCGACATTACGCAACGTACTCGCGATTTTTTTAATTCCCGCAAAAGTCTTTTTTGCCTCCTCGATGGTCTGTGGCGCCATTTTCCAATTTCCAACAATGATTTTTTTCTTCTTCATATCGATATTTTAGCATTTTCTTCATATACTGTCTTGTCGTATTGTAAAAAACACACCTTACTGGGTGTGTTTTTTATGATACGCACAAGCAACAATATCACTGCACTTCACTCCAACTTTTTACATTCCATCCTCCGCCCGGCCCCGATGAGAAATTCGTATTTGCAACACCTTGTTCGTATTCAATTTCAACATTATTTGATAGATTAAGTTTATACCCAACCACCGCTTTTATTCCCGCGTTATTTGAAATGTTAATCATGGAATTTGTCGTATAAAAAATTCCGCCATCAAGATTATTCCCGAGGTTAATACCAGACGAACTAGGAGCGCATCCACTTCCTCCACTTCCATTACATCCCGATATGGTCGAAACCATAAGGACGTAGCTCCCTGTTTGTCCAGAACCATTCACGACGCCATTATTACTTACATCAATGGATCCATCGGTGATCAAGACACAACTATCAGTACCAAATGACACATCACATTTAATAACCCCGTTATTTGAAATGTTTACCGTCCCCGTCACATAGAGTACTCCTGTTATATTAAGCATGCGAGTATTGGTAAGAGTGAGATTCCCCACAATCTTTTTTGGTCCTAATGAAAGTGTGCTTCCGCTCGCTATGGTGCACGAAGGATCTCCTGAATCACCGCAATTCCCCGTAATTGTTCCGCCATCAGCGGCATCTGTCTTCCATTGGTCAATATTTCCTTGTGAGAGGGGCATGTTGAGTGGAGCAGGATCTGCTAATCCCGTGTTACACGACTTATTGTTTCCCGAACCAGTTTGACAGTACAGTGACCCAGTTATAGTACTATTCGTGACAGTATTTGCATATGCATTACCAGCAACAGCAACGCTATTTATAGTACCCGGTCCTGCGCCAAGATATGTTTTAATATTGAGATCACCCGTGATTTGTGTCCAGGTTCCGCTCGTACTCCATGTTTGCTTGTATTTTCCCAAACCATTCCCCGAACCATTATTTGAATCACCACACCACACCCAATATCTGGTTGAATTTTGACCCGCATCAATAAGAAGCCAGTATTTCTGTCCCGCAGTAACAGCATAGGGACTTGAAAAGGTTATGTCTACCCACCCATATGTAGTAGTAACTAGTGCAACCGGAAGAGTTGCGCTTGCGAGAGCGCTTGTTGCCGGGGACCCCGCGTTATCTGCAACAATTTTTACATACGCAGTGGGAGGATTTGAGGAACCCACCTTTTTAATATAGAGACTTACTTTGTAAATCGGTTTTGATTGTGTAGGAACAAAACTTTGCGCAAAATCAATTTGAGGGTTCGTTTGTCCTAAAATGTTATCTTGGTTACAAACATTAGATTGATTGCTGTCGAGTAGTACACTTGTTGCAACAGTTGCACTCCCTGTGATATTTGCACTTCCTGAACCGGAAATCGGACCATTGCTATACACATTTCCTACCGCGCCACCCGTTCCCTTAACCTGTGTGCCATTACTCATAACCAAACCTCCCTCGCCCACTTGCGCGCCATACACAAAGTCAGATCCCACCCCCGTATTCAGGACTGTTTTTACGTTACGCGCAAGAGAATATACGGTACTATTTGACGTCACTTCCTTATCAGTTGAACTAATGTCCACAACTGTAGCAGAAACTGTTCCGCCATTCAAAACTGTGACCTCGGGACTCGACATTTGCTTGCCTTTCTTGGTGCGATAGATTGCGTCTTCATTCCCCGCTTCGGCGGTAAAATACGAAAGCTTTGAATTTATGAGTTCACTCCCAGACTTAAAATCATTTATGACGGGATTTATCGATCCCATAACGATTGCGATCGAAATAAGAACAAAAAATAGAACAGCAATAGTAAGCGCGGCACCGCGCTTGTGTGATGAATTGATGCTTGTATGTTTTGTGGTATGAATTTTCATGCAATAGTTATTATTAATTTGGGCAGTTTAAATCACGGTTAATAACTATCGCGCAAAACGATAGTATTGTAAAAATTCCTTGTTTTTGATTTTGTCCCACGCGTAGCAGTCATTGTTAGCTCTATTTTTACCGCCTTAAAGTTCGTGGAGGTTATTGTCCGGACGACAAAATTATCTACTTGAGTGGAAGATGTCATGAGAGTCCCTTGTGCCACCCCACCCTCTTTTATGTTTATGAGACCATTGAGTACATAAAATTCAATGGTTGTATTTGCCCCTCCCGAATCTTTTGTATTGAGTACAAGATCGCTTGGATTTGCATTAATGACACTACTTACATCAATTGCGTTGGCGGTACGAATTTCTCTTGTCATTCGTTCGAGTACTGTGGTTGCAGATTGATTGAGGTCGCGTGATGCTCGCAAGCTTGAGTAAACTTGCGTCATGATGAGTGTAGAATTCATAGCGAGCACTGAAAGTACGCCCAACACGGCAGCATACACAACCATCTCAATGAGGGTGAATCCCCTAGGGGAACTTTTGGATTTTAGATTTTTTGTTTTGGCGAAACTCAATCCAAAATCTTTGAGTCCAAATAATTTGCTCTCTCCTGGAATAAGCCGTTTTATATTGAAAAGCTCGTTCATGTTCAATTAAAAAAATCGGTAATATATGTGGAAATACTTTTTGTGGTTGTTGCCCCCCGTTCGTTCCACGATACATATACTGTCGCCTTTTTTACACCGTCATCGATTGTCCCACCCGAAGTAACAATATCATCATTCCCATCTCGATATACATCGTCGACTACCAGCGTACGTTCAAACATTCCATCGACGAATGTGTTGGTAGTCGTAGTAGCCCATGTAGTTCCGTTCCATGTTAAATAATATGTTGCACCCATGGTAAGACCAGAAATATTGGTCCAGCTGGTGTCGCGAAAAATTTTTGCAATTTCCATTCCTTCTTCCATAAGAAAGGCGACCTGCACAGAATTTCCCGTTTGTTGACTGACTTGAAGTGCTTGCTGATAATAAGACGAGATCCCCAAAAGAGATGTGGAAAGGATTGTCGCACCAATCACAATTTCAATGAGACCGAATCCCGTACGAAAATATCTCGTACTATACTTGGAATGTCGCGCAGAATTTTTAATATTGAAAACGTCGCTTTCGTACGGGACAAATCTGTACTTGAAGTATTTTTTCTTTTTTGAAAGAAAGTCCATTTGAATTAAATTATACCACACGTGAATTGAATTAGTCATCAACAGCTACCTGCGTGTTGTACGTTTCTATAATAAGGAAACTACTGCGACTGAAAGGTTGACGGGGATAGTTGCGATTATCTGTGCGTGCATCACAACGGAGTATTCATATCCGTTTGTATTTCCGCCTGTGTAAGCGCGCGACTGTAAATGCGTACATCATCAAGAGATCCATTGTAGTTTTGGTAAAATTGTCCGTCGGTGCCCAAGCGCAAAGATTGACCGCGGGCTTGAATGCTCCCGGTTGTAGGAGTGGAAAACTCCTGTACGCCATCAAGGTATCCTTTCACTGATGTTCCGTCATAGGTGAAGGCGATGTGGGTCCAGGTGTCTACTGGTGGTGTCACACTATAGGGACCACGGTTTGTGCTCGTAGTATCACCAAAGTAGAAGTCGACAGTTTTATTTTCATTGTTATCATATTCAACATCGTATTGAAAATATGGAGGGGACATTGTGGATGCGTTCCATGGTTTGGCAACAAGGATGTAATCAGCGAGGCTTGAAGTGCTAATAATCTTTGCCCACATAGAAATGGTAAGATCTGTGCCACCAATATCGACCGAGGAAGTGTTGGGAATAACAACATAGCTGTTCATACCATCAAAAAAGAGACCGTTGCCATTCTTTCCTGCAACCCAAAGTGGATCATTCGTGAGAGTTCCCGTATTTCCATTGCCTGATGAGTCTGCTGTGGTGAGTCCAGCACCTTCGCTGAATGCATATGATGCAGAGGTGGTGGTATCAGTCATACTTACCAACCCTGTTCCATTAATGGTGATCGTCTTTGTTTTTGATACATCTGATTTCACGCGAATAATAATCGTTCCGCCTTGACTTGTTTTTCCGGTCAGACGGTCAAAGATAACGTTGGATCCACCCCCCGTAAGAGCTATTGTTGAAATTTCAAGAGAGCTGTCGAGTAGCGATACCTCGTTATTAGAATCACCCACAGTATAGGTCCCTCCCCGAAAAAGAACTACTTGAGTCGCCTCTAGGTGTACGCCATACTGGAAGGAATTTTTTGAAGACAAAGTGTTTCCTCGCGCTTTAGCAAGAACAGAAACTGTATTTTCGACCCCAGTATCAAGAATTTTTGTGTTTCTGAATTGAGAAAAAGAAGTAACAATGATTGAGGAGAGTGTGGCAATAATAGTCAGCACGATCAAAATTTCAAATACCGTGAACCCGCGAGATAATTTTTTTTCTTTTTTCATATTTTTATTGAATAATGAATTTTCACGCTCCGTGTTCCAAGCTATATACCCCACTGCCTAAATTCCGGTCATGATCGTGTACATCGGCGTGATCATTGAAATAGCAAAAAATCCGACACCCCCACCAATGACAACCATAAGAATCGGTTCGATGATTGTTGAGAGGTCACGCGTTGCAGTATCAACTTCGCTTTCATAAAATTCAGCGACACGCAAAAGCATATCGGAAAGTTTACCTGTTTCTTCGCCAACCTCGATCATTTCGCCAACCAGCACGGGGTAAATTTTACTGTTTTCCATAAAAATCGACGAAAGGGGTATGCCTTTTTGGACGTTCTCCCCTGCGATAGTTAATACATCCTTGTAGTATGAATTTTGAACCACACTCTTGGTGATAGAGAGAGCTTCGACGACATCAACTCCTGCGGAAAGGAGAGATGAGAGTGTGCGTGTTGTACGCGCCGCATTTGATTCTTTCACGATCTTTGAAATAATCGGAAGATGGAGCAAGATAAGTTCTGCATAACGCTTGCCGAGTGGGGTGCGTATGGCCATAGAAATAACCACGACCGCAACAACTACGATAATCAAGGCGAGGATACCGTGATCTCTCAAAAACTCGCTGATGCCGATAATAATACTCGTACTAGTAGGAAGCTTAACGTTCATGCTGGTAAACGTATCGCTCAACGTGGGAACCACAAAGATGAACATGAGAATTGCAATAACAACCATTGCTGAAATAACAATGGCCGGATAAATCATTGCTCCCTTTATTTTTTTCTTAAGGAGGTATGTTTTCTCCAGTTGATTGCCAACGATTAAAAGTGAGTCGGCCAAATTGCCTGATTCTTCTCCAGCCCCCACCATAGAAACAAAGAGTTGTGGAAAAACTTTTGGATATTCTTTCATTCCGTCGCTCAAAGATTTCCCCTTACTGATGTTTTCGGTGAGCGACTGAAGAACTTTTTTGAATTTGAGATTCGTTGTTTGTCGCTCTAACACTCCCAGCGCTCGCGAGAGCGAAAGTCCTGCATTGATCATTGCAGAAAGATTTCTTGCAAAAATTATTTTGTCCTGAAGTTTTATGCGAGAAAGCATCTCGTTTAAAAACTCCATCTTTAAATAATCTTTTTGATGGAATTCGTCGATAGAAACAACAACTTTCCCCTCATTCCTAAATTGTGCCGCGAGAGAAAACTTATCCGTCGCATCGATTGCTCCCGTTTCAATTTTTCCAGTATTATTTTGTATTTTGTAATTGAATCGAGTCATTGTTTTAAAGCTTTTAGCTTCGTTAGCTTCTTAGCTTCGGAAGCTTTTGAAGCTCTGGAAGCTACTGAAGCTTTTTTAACTTATTCCGATACCACACGAAGCACCTCCTCCACGGTGGTAAGTCCTTGTGCCGCTTTAAATAATCCATCTTCGATCATCGTGGACATTCCCTCTTTGGTAGCCTCCTGTTCGATTTGTGTCGAGGTCGCCCCTTTCATGACAAGGTCACGAATGGGAGGTGTTACCTTGAGCACTTCATGAATCACGAGTCTCCCCTTATAACCATCATCGCATTCATCGCTTTTTTTTATACGATAAAATGGAATATCTTCCCACCCCGCTTTCGGATCAACAATCTTTTCCTCTTTAAGCATCATCATCACTCGATCAAGGTTAATATTTTTTGACAACACTTTAATTTCGGCGGGTGAAAGCGTATACCGTTCCTTTACATCACAAAGTTTGCGCACTAATCGCTGTGCGATGATGACGTTTATCGTTGATACAATAAGAAACGGCTCAATTCCCATATCAATAAGACGTGGAACCGCACCAGCAGCAGAGTTGGTGTGAAGTGTTGAGAGTACTAAGTGACCAGTAAGAGAGGCGTTCACCGCGAGAGATGCCGTCTCGCTGTCACGAATTTCCCCCACCATCACAATGTCGGGGTCCTGTCGAACAAGTGCTCGCAAGCCACTTGCAAACGTAAGCCCTATTTCAGATTTTACTTGTGTCTGATTGATTCGAGGCATTTGATATTCAATCGGATCCTCAATGGTTGAAATATTCACTTCGGGCGTATTCACAATATCAAGCACGGTATAAAGAGTCGTTGATTTTCCTGATCCAGTAGGTCCTGTGGTAAGGATCATTCCAGTTTTTTGCCGTGTCGCTTCATGAACTTTTTCTAGTGCCGCACCATGGAATCCGAGACTTTCGAGGGTATGCCCCGCAACAGAATCACGCAAAAGCCTCATAACTGTTTTTTCACCGTAATACACAGGAAGAAGCGACACGCGAAACGCCACTTTCTGATCCGACATTTCTATTTTAAATCGTCCATCTTGGGGTAATCGTTTCTCGTCAAGCTTGAGATTCGCAAGAACTTTTATGCGCGCAGTAATACCAGGTGCAACATTTTTTGGTAACACCATAGCATCATGCAATAGACCGTCAATGCGATATCTAATGACAACTTCGTTTTCCGTTGGTTCAATATGAATATCTGATGCGCCTTGGATGATTGCGTGATTGAGAAGTGTGTCGACAATTTTTACCACCGGCAAATCTTCGGCAAGTTTTTTGAGGTCTTTTTCGGATGCCCCATCATCGTCTTCTTCCGGAATAGCCTTAAGAAGGGCTGCTTCTTTGTCGATGATGTCGTTAAATTCCGCCTTAAGACTTCTTTGATATTGGACAAGGACACTCTTTATGGATTCTTTGTCGGTGAGACGAGGCACAATTTTAAGCCCTACTTTCTTTTTGACGAATTCAATCGCCGTAAGATCGTCGGCATCGAGCATTGCCACCTCAAGCGTACCGGGACCCTTTTTATATGCGACAATGTTGTGCTTGCGGGCGATAGGTTCAGGAATCATCGACAAAATGGCAAAATCAATTTTTTGCCCCTTCAAACCAACAAACGGAATACCGAGTATGTATGCTTCCGATCGGCGCAGATCATCTTCAGAAATTTTTCCTTGTGTTACCAGAACCTTTCCAAGTCCTATCTTTTTCTCCTTATCAATAATTTCAGCCTGTGAAACGACATCTTTCGAAACGAGGCCGGAATCTATAAGAAACTCTTTCAAATGTTCATCTTGTACATTCATGGCAAGTGGAGTGTCGTACGTATAATAAAAAGTGTTGAAAGTATCATGTAAGTTGCTTCACAGAAATTATACCACATGAAGCCCTGTAAGTAGCGCGCGGGTGGTGATAACATTAAGCGTGCAACGTGAATCGTAGAACTATAGAGCGTACGGAGAAAAAGCTTCGCGAGCTTCAGAAGCTTCCTGATGAACTACCCCGCAGCAATCTATTCCCTCGCTCCGCATCGGCGAGGTATCTAGGAACTTCGTTCTAGGATTACTTGAAAACCAAGGTTTTCAAACTTTCCCTTATTGAATTAAATATTTTTTAGTAAATTTCCTGCTGGGAATAATTGTTTTTAAGAAAATTTCATCTTCATTTTCAACAAAAATAGAGTACCTGACCCCCTTGTTCTTACATATCAGGTCCTAATTTGCGCTATATACCTAAAATCGTGTACGCCGATGCTGAGTACTGCGGAAAGCTACTTATACAAGCAAAAACTACCGCAAAACAGAACCTTCCGCTTCTGTTTTAATCATGACGCCTCCATTCAAAGTAGCATTGCAATCACCTTTGGTGAAAACTTTCACCCCTGCAACATTCGCCACGCATTCGTTCGAATACGTTTTCCCATCTGCGCCACAGACAGGATCAACATCCGCAGTACATGCCATACCCTGAAGTGGTCTTAGCGACGGACATGCCGCAAACTCACAACGAGGTCCCGCACGCCCCACACTCGTACCATCGGGGCAAAGTCTCGCTTCTTGCGTACATGCCACGCTTTCGGTCGGATTGGGAGCAGGTTTTGAAATCGGAGTAGGATTTGGCGACAACTGCCACTTGCCCTCTTTGCACATCCAGTTTCCCGGTGCGCCGGGTTGTGGCCCGCACGCTCTCATATTTTCCATTTTTTTGTCATACAGAGGGTTGGTGCCTTCGGTGCTAGAATCATCATAAACTGGGTTCACATTTTTTGCATTGATATCTTCGTATTTAGGCTTTCCGGGTTCAACAACTTTTTTTACCCCCTGTTCTTTAATGGCAAAGTCAGAAATAGCAACTCGCATATTGCGTACCATCACCTCGACTGAACGGGCTTTTCCAAATGCTTCTCCAAATTTCCCTGTCGTAAACGCTACCTTTCCTTGTGCAAGCATCCCGCCCGCCTGTTCCAGGCCTGCCTTCATACGGTCGCCAAAATCTCGTTTGGGTGTTTGGCGCTCGATGGTCATGTTGGTGGAAAGACGCGCAGGAGTATTGTCGATGCGTATGGGTCCTGTTTTCTGTACCCCCTCTTCTTCAATCGCAAGCGGGTTTGTCTCCGCACTACTTGCCATGAATTTTGTCAATTCAGTTTTTAGTAAAGCGAGTTCTGCCTCCGTACGCTTGAGTTGCTCAGTCGCTTTTTCTTTTATGTTGCCATCTTTTTCAACCCCGACAAGAGCAACTTCCTGAATCTTTTTTTGGAGAACATCGACTGCTCCCTGCAGATGGTTATCACGAACTGCTTCTGGCTTCACTACATTCTTCGCAGCATCTTCGGCATACGGATCATTGTTCCACCGCATCGCAATTTGGTTCAACAGCGTCGCGTGTTGCAAAGACTGCTTGTCGAGTTTCTCGAGGAGCGCCTTCACCTTTGGGTTTCCTGAATTTTCTTTCACGTCAATAAGCCGTGCCTCGAGCCGTGCTTGTGCTTCTCCGTAATTCTCAAGCGCACTTTTAATTGCTTCCTTGTTGTCTGGGCTTACCTCCGCAACCTTCCGCATTTCCGCCGCTTTTTCGTTCGCAATGAGAAGCTCGAGCTCCGCTTCCTTCACATTGTCCCATGTAAACGCACGGCTCAATCCCCGCTTCCATTCTTTCCAAAAATAAAAGCCACTGGTGGGCAATGTGCCGACATCTTCAATGCCCAAATCAACCGCAGCACTCGAAATGCGCAGTAAATCAAAATCCGGATCCCCTATAGAATTTTTACCGCTTGGAGTAGTTGTTTTTTTTATTTCGTGCTGAACAGTAAATGAGCAGTCAACTTGCTGTTCACGGTCGGCTGTAGACAATTTTCCTCTTTTGCCTTCTTTATGTTTAACAAAATAAGTCAAAGTCACCGACTCTGTGGCGGGAGCTGGAAGTATATGTTTGGGGCTTAAAGCAACACTGGAAGTTAAGGCTGGTTTTTCAGGGTTTTCTTTTCCTGTATCGTCCTTCTCATTACCACGCTTAAAGTCAACTATGATTGCTTTACCATCTTTGTCATACCTTAAAATTTTAAAAGGTCCCTGAACAATAAGGTCATTGCTTGTATCGTTATCCTTAAACTTAATGGTCAAAGAAACAGTACTGCCGTGAGGGACGGCCTCTTTTGGCACAACACAATAGGCATCGATCTCTTCTGCGGCATGAACCAGAGAAACGGGATTAAATATAAAAAGCGCGAACCCTACAAAAATAAATTGTCCTATGTATTTTTTCATAGCTTTATTACACCAAATTACGCCACATTATTCAAGCAGTATTTTTCAAAGGTAGTCCTTAGATGAACTGCGCTTATTTCCCCCCTTTCCTATTTTTTCACACCCCACCGTTTTCTACTTGCCAAAAAAAACGTTGCGGTATAGTCTTCCTTGCAGGGTTTTGTATATTGAAATTTTTTACAACGGAGGTTTTTATGAAACTGCGTCGGCGTCTTTCACCAAGTCAACAATATCTTCTTGACAGAGTTCTTTCGGTAAGCAATAAGCATTCTATTGCTGCGAAGGAAGGTTTATTGGACCAGCAACGGGACATGGTTGTTGGTTTGAAGAAAAAACTGCAAAATTCTCGTATTGTGGTAAATGTAAATCTCCATGACCATATCTTCGGTATTTCCATGATTGACAGTTTGATTGCGTCAAAACGGCTGTACAATCTTTTTGAAATCGCTCATGCAGCGCGCGAAAGAAATCCGAGCGATTTGCGTATGCGCATCATGCTTGAGTTTAAACTCTATGGCGCTACGCGCAATCTTCAAACGGTTCTTGCGGGGATGTCCAACACCGAGCATCCAAACTATGGCGTTCTTGATTATCGCAATAATCCCATAGGACTTTCTGCGCTTGGATTTTACGGATGGTATCGATTTGTTTTAAAAGATAGGGTGAAAAAACGGAGTACATTTACACCGGCTGACTCGTTTCACATTACTCCGGAGCAAGTTTTTGTGTGGGATGATATTGAAGGGGTACTTGCATCGCGAGTAGTTGGCATGGACCAGTGCTGGCACGAGTATGTAAACCGCATGGAAATTCCTATTGACGAGTATGGCACGACATCCTATATTGAAGCGCAGATTTTAGGTGGCGTATTTTTGGAGAACGACGTAGAGGTGTTATACTACCCCGAGACCGACCAGTTCAATCAGGAGTTTTTCCCGAAGTTGAAACGGCTCGCGAAAGAGTGCAAATTCAAACTTATATCCTATTAATTCGGAAAGGAGGTACTTTATGTACGAGATTATCGCTTCGGATGGAAATGAGGCTGCGTTTCTTAAGAAAAACGATAAGCTCTATTTCTCATGGGGCCCTGATATGTTGGGAGGATCGCCGTTGGAAAAAAATCTTCAGGGCGCATGTGAAGAGGAAGTGGCTGTTTTTATTGAGAGAGATGGGTTCATCCTCCATACCCCCCCCACTCCCATGGAGAAACTCGAGGACTGGGAGAAGACGATACCGGAATACGAGAAGCGTTACAAAAAAAAACATGTGTCGCAAGCCGCATAGCATTTTACCGAGTAGGTTCGTTCTTTTCAAAGCCGATGGGAACCATCGGCTTTTCTCTTGCCTATTGCCGTACTGTCGCATATCGATAGCCATAACATCTTTGGGGGCGATTTCTGTTTGACAAAACCAACTAAATTTGATACCTTAGATGCACGTAAGTCCGTTTCGAAAGAACGGACATTTTTATTAAAAATTTATTAACGAACACAGCACCTATTTATCTTGTTATCTTATTGCTTCGCCCTTAAACTACGAACTATTTACTACTAACTACTGACTAAATTTTATGATGGATCTCAAAGTATTAAATTCGGCGCTTCACCAGCTTGAGGAAGAGCGCGGTATACCAAAAGAAAAAATTATCGAGGCAATCGAGCAGGCGCTTGCTGCCGCGTATAAAAAAGATTACGGCAAGAAAGGACAAATTGTAAAAGCTCAATTTGATTTAAGTTCAGGAAAAACAGAGTTTTTTCAGATTAAAATCGCGGTAGAGCAATCAATGCTCCGCCCTGAAATCGAAGAAGGCACGGAGGATACCCCCACCGAATTCACAGAAAAGAAGGGTCAAACTGAGAATGTCATTGATGAAGTTGGGGAAAAACTCATTCGCTTTAATCCTGAACAGCACATCATGATTGATGATGCGCGGAAAATAAAAAAGGGTGTGGAACCTGGCGATGAACTCATTTTCCCCCTCGAGTCACGCGATGAATATGGCAGAATCGCCGCACAAACGGCAAAACAAGTCATTATTCAGCGTATCAGAGAAGCTGAAAAGGTATCCGTCTTAGATGAATATGGCAAAAAACAAGGTGAGATCGTAAATGGCACCGTGCAACGAATGGAACGCGGAAATATTTTTATAGACTTGGGCAAAACCACAGGGATTCTTTCATATCATGAACAAATTCCCGGGGAACGCTACAAGCAAGGAGAGCGGATAAGAGCATATCTATACGCAGTAGAAGAAACCCCGCGTGGAATAGATCTTCATCTCTCAAGGTCTCATCCGAAATTTATTCAAAAACTTTTTGAGGTTGAGGCTCCCGAAATCGCAAACGGTGTTGTAGAAATTAAGGCAATCGCCCGTGAAGCAGGATCGCGATCCAAGATTGCTGTCACATCCAACGATACACACGTTGACCCCGTGGGATCATGTGTGGGACAGCGTGGTGTGCGCGTTTCAACGGTCATGAGTGAGCTGGGTGGAGAAAAAATCGATATTATTGAATGGTCAGGGGAACAGAAAAAATTCATTGAAGACGCACTTTCTCCAGCAAAAGTAATGAGCGTTGATCTGAATGAGGCAGAACACCTTGCTTCTGTTAAGGTTTCCGAGGACCAGCTTTCACTCGCTATTGGAAAAGGGGGTCAAAACGTTCGACTTGCAGCAAAACTAAGTGGCTGGAAAATTGACATCAAGGGTGTTGACGGGGGAAGCGTGCTTCCAGCGGAAACAGATACAAGTGGAGCGGTGGATACACGGTAAGTAGATTTTAAGTAAATTAAAAATTTAAATATCAAAGTTTAAAATTTTTGTATTCACCATAGGCGAATTCACCAAATTTACATTTTGATATTTAATTTTTGATATCGAGTATTTCACGGTATATGTTACACTACTTTGTATCTTATCGTTATTAAAAAATAAGCATTGGTAATTAAATATGAACCTCTGGCACGATATTCCAATCGGAAAAAAGGTTCCTGATGAATTCAATGTGATCGTTGAAATTCCCAAGGGATCAAAAAATAAATATGAAATCGATAAGGAAACGGGACTTATAGCACTTGACCGAGTTGCCCATACAACCCAAGATTTTCCATTTGATTACGGTTTCGCACCCCAGACACTGTGGGATGATGGAGACGCACTTGATGTCATACTTCTCACCACCCACCCCCTTTTGTCAGGTATTTTAGTGAAGGTGAGACCGGTAGCACTCATGAAAATGACAGATGGTGGTGACTTGGACGACAAAGTAGTTGCCGTACCCATTCATGACCCCCGGTGGGTCCACGTGGAAGATCTTCCGGATATCAATAAACATACTCTAAAAGAAATGGAGCATTTTTACTCTACCTATAAAAAAATTCAACAAAAAGAAGTTCACGTGGCCGGCTTTGAAAACAAGGAATCCGCAAAACGAGCCATAGAAAGAAGTCAGATACTCTATAGGGAAAAATTTCCTCAAAAATAACTTGGAAAAAGAAAGAGGTTGTTAACAACCTCTTTCTTTTTCCAGTTGTCACCACTTCTTTCGTTCTATATACTAAAGGGATACTTTGCGTTGTTTTAGAAAGGCCACTGATGATACATCAAATACAAAATAAGTAATTTTCATTTATTCATATATTAATAACCATATGTAATTATGCAAAAATCAATTTTATTTATATTTGCCCTCTCGATGATATTCGTTATTGGCGCAAATATCGCATCAGCAGAAATGGGTTTACGCAGGGATGCGTCTTCTTCCGCAACAAGTAACGCAACGGGAACATCGAACAAGTTCCCGCTCCCCCCTCGTGATGCACACCAAAAAATAACAGGAAACCCAAAACCTACAGCAATGGAACGAGGAACAAGCACTATGGGAGAACCCCGTCAGGAGCGCATCGAAAAACTTTCCGCGCAACGCAAAGAAATCATCAAGCGTCAAGCAGAAATGATGTTTCAGCGCATTGAAGCCGCAATTGAACGCCTTAAAAAACTTGGAGTCCGAATTGAAGAAAGAATCATCAAGCTTAGGGGAAAAGGGATGAATACAACGAAAGCGGGATCACTTCTTGTAAGCGCAAGAACCGAAATCACCAACACAGAAACACATCTTGGTATGGCTAAAACAGCGGCACAGGAAGCGATAGAGTCAGAAACACCCAAAGAAGCGTTCGAAGCGGTACGTGCCCACGTAGAACAAGTACGAGACGCGGCAAAAAGGGCACATAAAGCTCTCATTGATTCCATTGTGGCACTCAAAGGAAAGTCGGGAAATAAAACCGCAACAACAACGGCAACAACTACAACACCATAATCATTTTTGTCCTTATTAAACCTAAACTAAACACAACGTGGAACCAACACAACAAAACCCAACGGGGACTCCTGCGGGAACGCCTCAAGAGGAAAAATCGATAGGTGCGCTCATTGGCTCGATTATCGTAATCGCGGTTATTGTTATTGGGGGTATTTATTTCTGGATAATACAAAGCAGTGAATTCACTGCACCAACCACAACAGAAGCGCCTTCTCTTGGGCAAACTGTGGCACCGGATCAGGAAACAGCCGCACTTCTTACTCAAGGAACATCCAATGAAGTTTCAGACATTGAAAAAGATCTTGATGCAACCAATTTCGATAACCTTGATGCGGGAATGAACAATATCGACGCGCAGCTTTAATTGTTACACAAAAAATACGTGGCGCTCAAGAACCCCCGCCTTCTTGCAAGAAGGCGGGGGTTCTTGCAAGTAAAGAGCTGGTGCGTTAAACTATCGCTCATGTCAGAACTAAAAAAACTTGAGCGGAGCGAAGTTTCCATTACTGGCGAGATTCCCGTGGAACAATTTGAAATATTTCGCCCAAAAGCCATTAAAAACATCTCAGAAAATCTTGAGATTCCTGGGTTTAGGAAGGGAAAAGTTCCTGAAAATATTATCGTCCAAAAGCTCGGCGAAGAAAAAATTCTTTACGAGATGGCGGAGCTTGCTCTTGGAGAATCATATCCCGCGCTTCTTGCTGAACACAACATCGACCCATTGGGGAGACCAGATATACGCATCACTAAAATTGCCAAAGGAAGTCCATTGGGATTTGTAATCACCGTTGCGGTTGTACCCGAAGTAAAACTTCCTGATTATAAAAAAATAGCGGTGGAAATTGCGGCAGAAAAAGAAGAAGTTGTTGAAGTAAGCGAGAAAGAGGTTTCTGAAGCGATTGAAAACATCAGAAAACAAACCGCGCAGCAATCAAAGAGTGGCGGAGAGTTGCCAATATTTGATGATGGGTTTGTAAAAAAACTCGGTTCGTATGAAAACGTTACTGATTTTAAAATAAAACTTAAAGATCACCTTGTGCGTGAAAAAACGGATCGTGCGCGAAGTAAAAAACGGATGAAAATTATCGACCGCATTCTTGTAGAGACAGAAATCACCGTACCAAAAATCGTCGTCGAAGAAGAACTTAATAAAATGATGGAGCAATTTAAGGGAGATGTAGCCCGGATGGAAGCACGATTCGAAGAATACCTCAAACAAGCAGGGAAAACCGAAGAAGATATGAGAAAAGAATTTGCTCCGGATGCGGAAAAACGTTCAAAAATAGAATTTATATTACACAACATTGCCTCTCAAGAAAAGATTGTCCCGTCGACCGACGAAATAGAAAAAGAAATTGCGCATATCCTGAAGCACCATAAAGACGCGGATCCTGTTCGTGCACGAGCGTATGTGACCAACATCATTACTAATGAAAAAGTTTTGCAATTTTTAGAAAATCAACGGGTGTCACAGTAAACATATGCGTAATTTACATAGGTTATTACATAGGTTAAACCTATGTAAATAAGCAGATATCGTGTGACCTTATCATACGATACATCATATGATAAGAAGTGATCTGATATATTGCGTTGATAAAAATAGAAAGCGCGCAGAGTAATCTGCGCGCTGTGGGGAAATTTGAAATTAAGGTCGAAGTTATTTTGAGGGAACGTACCATTCGGGAACATACAGTGTTTGTCCCGCTTCCGTTTTTAATGATGTATAGATCTCGGACGAAAGACATTCAAGTTGATGCGTATATTCCCTGCCATCGAGAATGTGCACGATCATAATGCTTGTTTTCTCACATCCGAGCGTGCTTGTAATACCATCATTAGAAACATACACCTTGTTTTTACCCTCGTTAGTCTGAGTAAAAGTAGGCTTATTAGGACTATCTATTGCCCAAAAATAGACACATGCCGTACCTAAACTAACCAGAAGAAAAGCACTCGCTGCCCAGACAACAGATTCCTTTTTTTGTGATACCCATGCAGCAAAAAGGGCACACAAAAGTGCAAAAACACCTAATGCCAGATAGTGCGTCATTATTCACTCCTTATCAAGTTTATTCCGCTTTATAAAATAGCACTTTTTAATATTTTTGTCAACCCCTTGTAGGAGTAAATTCCCTACCGAAATGTAATCGCTTAGTGGTTTTTACCAGAAATATACCGGTCGGACAATAACGCTACACGATTTATACTTGATACTTTATACCTGATACTTTATACTATCCCTACTATGTTAATACCAACCGTTATAGAAAAATCCCAGTTTGGCGAGCGCGCATACGATATCTATTCGCGTCTTTTACGTGAGCGTATCATCTTTTTGGGAGGATCAATTGATGACCATACTGCTAATATTGTTATTGCACAGCTCTTGTTTCTTGAATCAGAGGATCCCAAAAAAGACATCGGCATTTATATCAACTCCCCTGGCGGATCAGTAACTGCCGCGATGGCAATGTATGACACCATGCAGCACATCAAGCCCGATGTCGCAACGATTTGCGTCGGCATTGCAGCTTCTGCGGCGGCGGTACTTCTCTCCGCGGGATCAAAAGGAAAACGATTTATCCTCCCCAATGCAGAAGTGATGATCCATCAGCCATGGGGTGGGATTGAAGGCCAAGCAACAGATATTGCTATTACCGCAAAGCATATTTTGAAAACTCGAGAAAATCTCAATAAAATCCTTGCAAAAAACACCGGCAAACCCCTTGCACAAGTTGAAAAAGACACTGAACGAGATTTTTATATGTCTGCCGAAGAAGCTAAGAAATACGGGATTGTTGATGATATCTATAAACCGAAGAACCCAAGGTAGTAATTGAGCTTCAGTAGCTTCTTAAGATTCAAAAGCTTCTTTCCGTCCGAATTCTGACTTTGCCAGAATTCGGCCCACCTTTCTGGGGGATTTTCCTTATTCCGCGCTGGTCCGCGTATAGTCCCTGCCTACCGCCTGCCTGCCGGTAGGCAGGGCAGGCACGCTGAATGACACGCCTGTGGACATCGTGTGAATAATCTGGTACTATCGAAATGTAGTATTTTTAAAATTTTTGTAGCATATTAATCATTTAATTTGTTGGCTCTGCCTTGTGTGGATCGGTTGCAAATTCTTGTCTGTATCTGAACATCAGATCTGTCGCATGTAAATTCTTTAATGTTGTTTTCTTGTGTTTTAAGCCCAATCTCGAATATACTTTCTAAGGAAGAATTTTTTCAACACGCCACAACACCACAAGGTGCGAGTTAATCGCCCTATTATGAGTTTAAAATTAGTTTTCCTCCTGCTCGCAGTCGCGGGTCTTTCTGGTGTCGCATTCGGCTATTTCCTCCGCTGGATCGTATCTTTGGGCAAGCGTGGTTCCATGGAGCTTGAAATAAAAAACATGCTTGTCTCCGCTAAGGAACAAGCGCAAAAGATAACCGAGGAAGCAGACAAGAAAGCAGCGCAAGTGTTTGAAGAAATAAAAAAGGAAGAAAAAGAAAAGGAGTTCCAATACAAAAAAACTGAAGAGCGTTTAGTGAAGAAAGAAGGGCTTCTCGACAACCGACAAACTGATATCGACCACGAGGTAGAGCATCTTAAGAAAAAAGCGGAGGAGATTAAGGAAATTAAGGAAAAAATGGAGAAGAGAATGAAAGATTCGGAGCTTGAACTTGAACGTGTTGCAAAACTTTCACAGGAAGAGGGCAGGCAAGAACTACTCAAGGCTGTAGAAAAGAAATACGAAGAAGATATTCTTGTACGAATGAGGAAGCTTGAACTTGAGGGAATTGAAAAATTAGATAGAAAGGCAAAGGATATTCTCACAACTTCGATACAACGCTTGGCTTCTTCAACAGCATCGGAAATCATGGCGACAACGGTTTCCATCCCTTCTGACGACTTAAAGGGTAAAATTATCGGAAAAGAAGGAAGAAATATAAAGGTTTTTGAACGTGCCGCGGGAGTTGAGGTTATTATCGACGACACGCCGGGATCAATCGTCATTTCCTCATTTGATCCGGTGCGCCGACAAATCGCACGCGTGGCTCTTGAAAATTTAATCCTCGATGGAAGGATCCAGCCAGCAAAAATCGAGGAGGCGGTGGAAAAATCAAAAGAAACCATTAACAAAATCATTAAAGAAAAAGGTGAGCAAGCCGCGTATGAGTGCGGGGTATTCAATCTTGACCCACGCATTATTTCAATCTTGGGTAGACTGTATTTTAGAACAAGCTACGGACAAAACGTTCTTCAGCATTCGATCGAAATGGCTCATATCTCCGGAATGCTCGCGGAAGAACTGGGCGCTGACCCCGCTGTCGCTCGTGCGGGAGCGCTTCTTCATGATCTTGGTAAGGCGGTTGATCACGAAGTCCAGGGAACACACGTTGAGATTGGAAGAAGGATTCTTCAGAAATTCGGCGCTGATAATCGCATCATTCAAGCGATGCAGTCACACCATGAAGAATATCCGTATGAGACCCTTGAATCTATTATTGTACAAACAGCAGATGCTATTTCCGGAGGAAGACCAGGAGCAAGGCGCGACAGTGTTGAGAACTATCTCAAACGACTTCATGATCTTGAAGCAATTGCGAACTCCTTTCCAGGAGTCGAAAAATGCTTTGCGCTTCAGGCAGGCCGAGAAATAAGGATATTTGTAACGCCAGACAAAGTAGGCGACCTTGAGGCGAGAAAACTTGCCGCAGATATAGCAACGCGAGTTGAAAATGAGCTCAAATACCCCGGAGAAATCAAGGTCAACGTCATACGAGAGATGCGTGCGATTGAATATGCACGATAATATATCTTTATTTCCTTCGTATTCGACGGTTGACACACCCACATTGCACAAAAAAGGGCTTCCTATATAATGATTACTGAACACCAAAGACTTCTCTCTCCCCAACAAGGGTGCGAGGTGGGTCGTTAATAAAGGTCGATTCATGTACATAACACGCACGTGTTTGGGAAGAAAAGTAAACGTTTAATATTTTTATCAACAATAACAAACAACTATTATGAATAAACAAGCGATAGTAGACGCAGTACACGAAAAACTCGGTGGCACAAAGGTTGCCGCAGAAGAGGTGGTGGATACAGTCATTGGTTCCATTGTAAACACCATGAAGAAAGGACAGGAGGTTTCAATTGCAGGATTGGGTATTTTTTCAGTAAAACAACGCGCAGCACGAACCGCACGCAATCCAAAGACAGGAGAAGCTATACAAGTACCGACCATGAAGGTTCCTAAGTTCCGCGCAGCAAAAGCACTTAAAGAGGCGGTGAAGTAACCTCTACTTGCGTTAGGTTGCCCACAAAAAACCACGCAGTAATGCGTGGTTTTTTGTGGGCAATATTCAGGAAAATATTTAATTTTTGGTTCTCACGGGGTATACTGTATATATGTTTAGCGACCCAAGACTTATTCAGACGTTTGCCTCCGGTTTTGCTTTTTTTATTTCGGGGCTGTTGTGTCTTTTTCTTTTCACTGCAGCAAACAAAAATAAGTCGGCGCGATCATTCGTTTTTGCACTATTAGCTATTGCGATTTGGGGACTCTTTGGATTTTTTTTTGAAATAACATCCCCGGAAAAATTGGAGCTTGCCCGTGTTCTTAGGGTTATTTCTGTGATTTTTATTGCAGTCCTTACTGCCAGTGTAAATAATTTTTCAGTTCGTTTTTATGAAGAAAATATGGGAATCGTTAGGCGCGCCCACAGAACGGGGCTTACTGTTTCTTTCTTTGTTGCAGGAATTATCATTACACTTCTCATTTCAGATCTTTTTAAATTTTCAGGTTTTATAGTGAAAGGGGTTGTTGTTGTTTCGGACGGAATACTTGAGCCTGTGCCTGGGAAATTTTTCCACTTCCTTTATTTGTATTTCTTTGCCGGAACTCTTTATACTGGTTTTGTTCTTTGGATGTCACGCACCGCTAAAATGCCTTTTGTTAAAAATCAAATAACGTGGATGCTCATCAGTATCGTTATCGGCCTTTTGGCTGGTGGATCACGATTTATGACATGGTATGGAGTAAACGGCTCTCCAGCCATTGCGTCACTCGCAGCTCCAATTTTTGGCATAGGTTTCTTTTACGCAATTGTAAAACATCATCTTTTTAATATTCGCGTGATTGCTACCGAAATCCTCACATTTAGCATTTGGGGATTTTTATTCCTTCTTATTGTTTTTTCCGAAACAACAGAGCAACGAATTTTAAACTCCGCGCTCCTCTTGTGTGTCATTATTTTGGGAATCTTTCTCATACGTGGAACACTTCGCGAGGTAGGACAAAGAGAAGAATTGGCGAAAGCAAATATTGCACTTAAGAATCTCAATCAAAATCTTGAAGCAATTGTGTTAGAGCGCACAGGGGAGTTAAGCCGTGCAAAACTACACACTGATGCGATTATTGAAAACTTAGTACTGGGACTTATTGAATATGACAACAACTTTTCTGTTCTTCGTGTTAATAGAGCCGCTGAAGAACTTTTGGGGTTTAATCGCAACAATGTTGTGGGGAAAAAAATAACAGGCGAAGATGTGACCGATAAAGAACTTTCGTCACTTGCTGAAGTTATTCACCTTAATTATGCAGAAAAAGACCCCCAGCGCGATCCATCTTCTACGTCAGCAGACCTTATGACCGAGATTACCATACGACATCCTTCGCCGAGAAGTCTCCAGATTATTACGTTTACCGTAGCTTCAGAAGAACAAAATTGGTCGGGAGAACGCAAGCAATTCGTTAAGATTATTCGTGATGTAACACGTGAAAAACTTATTGATAAAAATAAAAGTGATTTTATTACTATTGTCGCACATCAATTGCGTACCCCCCTCTCTGCCATAAAATGGGCTTTTAATATGGCACTTGAAACGGAGCGAGAGATCTTCAACAAAGATCAATTAGATTCTCTCAAGGAGGGGTACCAGGCGAATGAGCGCATGATTAGTCTTATTAACGACCTTCTTAATGTTGTTTACATTGAGGATGGTCGATTTGGATACGAATTTAAACAGGGAGATATAATAAACACCGTTACTGATGTCGTTGCAAGTATGAAAACTATCGCGCACTGGAAGAAGGTGGCTCTTGATCTTGATCTTCCCTCAACTCCTATCCCCCTCTTTTATTTTGACGCGGGACGGCTATCTCTTGCACTCTCCAATATTATAAAAAATGGGATTAATTACACTCCCCCCGATAAACACGTTATGCTTACCGTGAAAAAAGAAGGTGATTTCGTGAAAATCATAATCAAGGATAATGGCATAGGAATACCTCAAGATGACATCCAAAAACTTCTTATTACTAAGTTCTTTCGCTCAGTAAAAGCACTTCGTGCTCAAACAGATGGATCGGGGTTAGGCCTTTTCATCGCAAATAATATCATTAAGACCCACAAAGGAATCATTGGTATTGAATCAGAGGAAGACAAGGGCACAACCGTATCGATTATAATTCCCACAACCCTTACTGAAAAAGATGCCCCGCCTCGAATTCATACAGAAACAGACCTTCTTAAATTTTAACCCTAGCGAGAGCGAGATGGAAATTCTTAACCCTATTTTGGGCACCGCCACCAACTCATGTGCTCAAATAATTACTTCTCTGCTTGTTAACATAAAACAAAAAAACTGACCAAAAGATCAGCTTTTTTGTTGGCCAATGCGGGATGGGAGAATCTCCCGCGACTCTCGCCTCGCTACCGCACCACAGGAGTACTTCTTGTTTTCTAAGTCGCTACGGCCAATTGGCACTTCCAATTTCTACACTCGTGTTACTCGTAAGAAATTTAGGTCGGACTCTTGGCACTTCCAATTTCTACACTCGTGTTACTCGTAAGAAATTTAGGTCGCTCTTAAGAAAACAATGTCGCTCGGCTCGGACTGGGATGTATCAGCAACTGCTTGCTGATACATCCGTTGCCGTAGGCATGCATCTATGCCAAGTGCAACGAGGCAAGATGCAAGGTGGCCCCGAAGGGGAAGCTCGTCTGTTTTTTCTGATGAAAAAACACGACTCCGCTGTTCGATTCTCCACGCAAGCCAAGCAGTCGGCTTGCTCATCCCGCAAAACAGTTTAGTAAAAACTCCTCAATAATTATTGAGGAGTTTTTTATAAAATGTGCGGGATGGGAGAATCGAACTCCCGTCAAGAGTTTGGAAAACTCCTATTCTACCATTAAACTAATCCCGCAGATTATAACGAAATTTATACTACCAAAATATAAAGACCGCTGCAATGAACCCTCCCCCGCACCCACGGGACTTTTAATTAAAATCTTTCCTCATGTAAATTCAAAAAATATTTCTTAGTGCCCGTTCAACACCTAATGCCTAGTTAAAACTCTAAGTACCACAACAAAGTGGGTAAATTAACGTGATCTAATTACTCCCCCCGTTTACAACTTTTTTAGCTTTACTTGCAATCTCATCAAGAGTAAAATTTGCTTTCACCATGAAATCTATAGCCCCGAGAGACATGGCGCGTTCAATATCTTCTTTTTGTCCCAGATTACTTAAAATGATTACGGGGATTGCAGAAAGTGCATTATCTTTCTTGATCCTTGAAAGAATCTCAAAACCGTCTACTCCCGGAAGGATTAGGTCAAGAAGTATTAGGCTTGGAATAAATCGTGTAAGTATTTCAAATGCACCCGTAGCATCAATGGCACTTTCGACAACAAACCCTTCACTATAAAGTTTGCGGACGAGTAGCTCGCGAAGAAACTTATCGTCCTCAACAACCATAATCTTTGTGTTGTTCAAATTCACGGGAGCAGGTGTACTGGCTTGTGTAACATTATTCATGTAAGTATCCGTGGTTGTTTCTGGTATATGTGCCGCACTTGTGTCGGCTTGGTTTTGTGAGAAATTTTGTCTTCCCAATATATTATCTACTTTTTCAAGCACTTCGTTAGGTTCAAAAACTGCCTTTATAAGAAAGTCTCGGGCACCTAAATTTTTCGCTCGTTCTATTTCAACAGGTTGTCCGGAATTTGAAACGACCACAATTGGAATATTCTTGAGGTTTTCATCTTGGTTCATTTCTTCCATGACCTGCATACCATCTTTTTTAGGCATCAAAATATCAAGTAATATGAGGTCTGGCTTATCTTTTCTCATAACCTCCATTGCCACTTCCCCATCTTCTGCTCCCAATGCGATATATCCTGTTTTATTGAGCTTTGTAATCAAAACATCTCGGAGCACACTATCATCTTCAACAACTAATATTTTCTTTTTTTCCATGATTAATTTTTAATGAATCAAGTGAATTCAAAACCATCACCCGGCAATATTCTTAATTAGTTACGTTACCTTGAGTTGTAAAAATGGCACTGGGTAAAAAAATGATTTACTGTGCACCACAGGGATACTTCCAATTTCTACACTCACACAACTCGCAAGAAATTTAGGTCGGCCTCTCGGCACTCCCAATTTCTAGCTCGTTTCACTCGCGAAATTTAGGTCGCTCACTATTTTTCTAAATATTTTAGTAATACGCCACTCGTTCGTCTTTTGACGGTATAAGATTTTCGTCAAGAGGAAGCGTGAACCAAAAGGTAGAGCCCTTATTCTCATCAGATTCTACGCTTATTTTCCCGCCATGTCTAGCAATAATGTTCTTCACAATAAACAATCCGAGTCCCGACCCCGATGTTTGCATGTGCATAACATTATCCGCACGGAAAAACTTTGTGAATAAGCGACCGATCTGCCCTTTTGGTATACCAACCCCGGTGTCATGTACACTTATTTTTACAAACATATCTTCTTGTATGATATCCACAGTTATTACCCCGCCCTTTTGGGTATATTTGATGGCATTATCGATTAAATTCTGAAATGCTAGAGAGATTTTTTCGTGATCAAATACAAAAAGCTGGATTGGTTGGGGTGGTGGATTAATATGAACATTAATCCCATGTTCACGAGCACTAATCGACGAATTGGCCGCGATTGACTCAATGGTTTCGATAATATTTGCTTTATTAAATCGATACCCAAATCTCCCGTCCTCGATACGAGAAATGTTTAAAAGGTCGTTAACCAACCGGATCATTTTTTCGTTTGTTTCATAACCCCGCGCAAGGAGTTTCAACTGCGATGTGTTCATAACACCAAGGTCACCGTCCATAAGGAGACGCATGGCCCATTTCACGGCAGAAAGTGGTGTACGTAGCTGATGAGCCGCAATAGAGATAAATTCGCTTTTACTGCGACCTATTATCCTTTCGCGAGTTACATCACGAATTGCTTTAATAAAACCCTTGGAGTCACCAGAGAAAACGCTCGCAATGGGAAGTGTTGTTACTTGAACTTCACGTTCGAGGGGAAATGTGATCATGAGGTCAGCTACATCTGCATCAACCCCAGAAACTTCTTTAGTTATCTTTCGCACAGACTGCGAAAGAGCTGGGTAAGAAACTTCGATGAGTGATTTCCATTCAGGCCTCTCGTGTATATTTTTTGGCTCTATTCTCTTCCCTAAAACATCTTTTCTTGAAACACCAAGCATATCTTCGGCAGTTTTATTTATACGCACAATAGTAAACAAGCTATCATACTCAATAAGACCGCTCGTAAGATTTTCTATAATAGTCTCGATATGTGTTTTTGCGCGGTTCAGTTCTCCAGTTTTTTGCTCAACCTTCCCCTCAAGTTCTTTTGAATATAATTCTGTGAGCTTGCGACGTTCTTCTTCAGTCTTTTTAACGACTTCGATCTTTTCATGTTGGTTTTTTTCACGCGCGCTATCGAGCGCACCCAGGTCATCGAGCATAAGCTTCAGCCCAACAATCAATTCCGTAAATTCATCTTCCACTTCTGGAATGGTAACACCTGTTCCTAAAAACTCTCCTGTTGAGGCTTGTTGTAGAATTGGCGTCAATTCAGAAAGTCTTTTTGCTGTATTTATCTTGTAATTTTCAAGCTCTTTTTCTATGGTAATATCGCGAAAAATAAGTACTCCGCTTGTTTTTTCTTCTGTTTTTATAGCTTTGGCGGAAATAAACACGGGAAATTTTTTCCCACTTTTAGATTTAAAATATACAGTCTTCCCTCGCGGTGTCTTAAATGGTTCACCTAAAATAAAAACGGCGTTGGCAATGCGTTCACTCTCGGGAATCAAGTAGTCATCGAGATAAACTTCAAATAATGTATCAATGTTTTTCCCCACAAATTCGTCAGCTGTATAATCAAGCAAAAGACTTGCGTGAGGATTCACCATAGTCACTTGACCATTGCCATCAAATAAAACGAGTCCTTCGGCAATGAAAGACAGGAGTGTTCCTGTTTCGAGATTATTCATCTCGCTAGAGGTCGGAAACGGTACGTATTACACCGCTTCCACCCCTAATATATCTAATAATATTTTTTTCAGACAAATGGATCGTACTCAATTGTTTTCGTTGATTATTTACACCACATTGAGTCCCCTGTTCATCAATTCTCTTGTTTTTCAAAATACAGCTGTAATTCATAACTTTTTTACTCTATACGAGATTCACCCTGTTCACCGTCACAGGGCATGTATTTTTGAGTACTTTGTAAAACACGTTTGTTCACTCAACAAAACGTCTCATTGAGTGGTGCCACCAACCCCCAGATCCATCACATTAATAACCCTAATCGCTTTTCTACATTTTTCATCAATGTGTGGCGGAATTGAGGGAAGGTTATGCGCAGATGAAGCGTGTTCCGCGGCCTTTTTCATAATTTCATCTTCGGTCTCGCCAAGAAATTCTATATCACAATCAACTCCAATATCCCTACAAGTAAGCTTCTTCATGGTTGATAATATTATATTATTAAGATTACTAATTATTGTACATCAAATAAATGTGCAAAGCTATTTGAAACTAGGAACATTAAGAACTGGTAGAGTGAAGCCACCCAAGCGCCTCTTGCTCGGTTCCAAAAAACTTGATGTTTTCTTTTCCCGCAGCAGCAATCACAAACGATGCGAGAGTGCGCACAAAAACATTTCCTCCAAACATTGCGGTTCTCTTGATTTTTGGATTTTGTAAAAACTTCACCCACGCCTTTCGCGCTGATGATGAAAATTCTTTCGACTTTTCAATGTTGATTAATACAAAAGATGCTTCTCCTGTATTGATAAATCCCTCTCCGACTGTATCAAGCCGTACTGCCTCCTTTTCGTCAACAGGTGCGCTTATGGTGTAGTAGACTATTCCATTTTCGCACCACACGTTATTAAAGTTCGTTTTTTGAGTATCTTGGTCGATCATTGTATTTAGTACAATCCACTGAAACAACCGCAAGAGGTTGTGTAAACTCCATTATACAAAATATATAGGATATCAATCAATTTTACCTGTGCACATCTCTATGGTCATAAAAAAGTTAGAAAAAATTCGATTAATTTCTATCTCGGGGCGCCGAGAATCGAACTCGGACCCTATGCTCCCAAAGCATATATACTACCACTATACTACGCCCCGAGATAGAAATTAATCCCAAATCATATATACTACACCCCCGCGTTAAACTCTCTTTTGACCCAAGCGATAACGTAGAGAAGATATTAACACAGGGGACCAATGAACTCAAAGTATATGTGGTTAATCAAACGATACTATGTCGTAATATTTTCAACAACCCTTACATGAGCTTTTTTCTCATTTTGATCCAACACTACAACAAGGGCATCAAGTTGCCACTCTATGTCTTTATTGTGTAAATGTTTTTCTGATATATATGAATTAATTGTCCTCAAGAGTCTTCTTATTTTTTCAGGATGGATATTTTCTTCAGGCATAAATTCATCGTTCGCATTATTAATACCTCCATAACCATGGGCTCGAGAAACAGACTTTACTTCAACAAAATGAATGATACTATCTTTTTTTGCAATAATATCAATTTCTCCCCACTTTTTCCGGTAATTTTTTTTAACAATGGAGAATCCCTTGTTTGACAGAAATCTACAAGCAATACTTTCCCCGAGTGTCCCGATAATGTTATTTTGTGAAACCATTTGACTCAATAAGCGTTTATTATGCCAGCTTGCCCCCTGCTTTAAAAAATTATTTTGGCTGATAGGCGACTTAACTTTATGATTTTTTGTTTCTTCTCGTCTTATCGCGCCAACAAGCTATAATTCCTTTATTTTAAGGCGTATTTTAGTAAAAATAAAAATGTTTTTTATTAGATAATTGAAAAATAGGACATTTTTCATAAAATTTGACATTGTCTTTTATGCACACTATCCCCATAGTTATCCACACATTTCACTCAATGTGCCCTTATTTTAACAAAATTTTTATTGACTCAATAAGACAAAACTGTGTGTAATAAAAATATGACTTGGTGTGTAATTTTATTTAGAGTTTAATATGCAACATTAAATATTTTTCACCTTGCAAAAAAATTTTGTGCGGGTAGGGAGAATCGAACTCCCATCAACTGATTGGCAACCAGTTATTCTACCATTGAACCATACCCGCTTGGTAATACTCCCTTCCAATAACAACATCGGGGAATAACGAAAGCCATAGTATCATTTTTTCTTTCAAATATCTACTGGAAACAACGACAGTACAAACACCATGGTGCAATCTTTTGGTTTTATGTTTTCCCTTGATAACAATGCTTTTATTAAAGGCGAAACCTTCTAACCCGGCATATTCTTTCCAGTATTTTTTACACTCTTCTTCCTTAAGATCCGGGTATAAAAGAAGCCATATTTTGATTCGTTTTTTGTCTATTCTACAAAGATCTTTGAGAAAAATAGTAAAAAGTTTGATCATTTTGGGATCTGTGTTTGTGAGCGCAACTCTATGCGTTGACACTTTGTCACCCTCCCCCCAATACAACATAACCCCCGCAATAAACAATGGGTGATATTTCAGTTTTTCAAAATCGCTGATAGCTTCTTCTTTGGCTTGCACATAAAGTTTTTTAAGGTTATTACCTCTAATATTGTTAAGTTTTTCGATACGAATTTTATGGTCATACCTAGCCATTGTATCAAGTTCTTTCCTTATCTTTTTCGACCAGTCAGCGCCACCAAACCATTCAGAAAGAGTGCTTTTTGGTATGCGTAATTCTTGGTTGATTTGGTTATAACTTTTTCCAAACCTTCTAAGCTCTATTGCCCTATTTTTATCATTCCTCATGTTGTAATAACAGTATAGCACAATGGTTCGGTTTTCAAAAACAAGAAAGAACCCTGCATGGTGTCATTGGTAGTTATTTGGTTTATTCGCTATTTACTTATGCCCCCGGCAGGACTCGAACCTACAATACGACGTCCGAAGCGTCGCGTGATATCCATTTCACTACAGGGGCACCTTAAACTAACGTGACAACTTAGAGCGTATCAACTATACCTTCAAATTAGTAAAAAATCAAAAAGTGGAATAAAATAAGGCTTATGATGAAAGCGAGTGGCTCAAAAAACAACGGGAGTAAATACATCATCCCACAAGAAGTTTCACAAGTAACCCAAACACTGCAAAAAGCCGGTTTTGAGGCGTATCTCGTCGGTGGGTGCGTACGTGACATTATCTCTGGCAAAAAACCAAAAGACTGGGATGTGACCACTAATGCAAAACCAGATCAAATCACTGCCATCTTCCCCAAGACATTCTACGAAAATGACTACGGCACCGTAGGGGTGGTCAATGAAAATACAGACGATGAAACATTAAAAATTGTCGAGGTAACACCCTATAGAATCGAAGGTGTCTACAGTGACAAAAGAAGACCCGACCAAGTCACGTTTACTGAAAAAATTGAGGATGATCTGAAGCGCCGCGATTTCACCGTGAACGCTATTGCGTACGATATTTCTCAAGGACAAATTATAGATCCGTATAAAGGACAAGATGATATCAAGGACAAAACAATAAAAACCGTTGGGGTTCCTCACGATAGGTTTTCCGAAGACGCACTTAGAATACTCCGTGCTGTAAGGCTTTCTGTGGAACTTGGTTTCACGATTAACAAAGATACCGCAGATGCAATTAAAAAAGAAAGCGCAGGTCTTAAAGAAATTGCGAAAGAAAGAATACGCGATGAGTTCATAAAAATCATAAACTCCCCCTCTCCTATGATCGGAATAATCTTGGCTCAAAAACTTGGAATTCTGAAGTATGTGGTTCCAGAACTTGAAGCTGGTATAGATCTGGAACAGAACGGTGACCATATCTACAGTGTTTGGGAACACAACTTAAGAGCCCTCCAGCATTCAGCAGATAGGGGGTGGCCGTTACACGTGAAACTTGCAGCATTGTTACACGACGTATCAAAGCCAGAAACACGACGTTGGTCCAAAGAGAATGATGATTGGACGTTTTATGGCCATGATGTGGTTGGTGGACGTGTTTCACGTGAAATCCTTAAAAGACTCAAATTCCCTAGTGAAATCGTTGAGACCGTATCAAAATTGGTCAGATATCACCTATTTTTCTCGGATGTTGAGAAAATAACACTTTCGGCAGTACGCCGTATTGTGAAAAACGTCGGCCCAGAAAATGTGTGGGATCTTATGAAAGTCAGAGCATGCGACAGAATCGGGATGGGAAGACCAAAAGAAACCCCCTATAGGTTACGAAAGTATGAATCAATGATAGAGGAAGCGATGCGCTCCCCAACGTCCGTTGGAATGCTTAAAATTGATGGAGCAAAGATAATCGATGTTACACATGAAACACCGGGACCAAGAATAGGTTTCATTCTTCATGCTCTTCTTGAAGAAGTCCTTGATGATCCAAAGCTCAACACGGAAGATTACCTCAAAAAACGAACTCTTGAACTTGCAAAACTTCCCGATGTGGAACTTAAAAAACTAGGCGAAAAAGGAAAGGAAAAGAAGGATGAAAAAGAGGCACAAGAAATAGAGGAAATCCGAAAGCGCCACTGGGTTAAATAGCCTTCAATCCAAAGAATCCAAAGCGAGGCTTTGGATTGAAGATAGATTGTTTTATAAGGCTATTTTCGGCGTTTCCCGTGAAACGCCTTGTGAATTTCACGTAAATGTTTGTCAGTGACATGGGTGTATATCTGTGTTGTATTTATATTTGCATGCCCTAAAAGCGCCTGTACAGAACGAAGGTCAGCGCCATTTTCAAGAAGATCGGTCGCGAATGAATGGCGAATAATGTGCGGTGTTACCGTACGTGAAATCCCTGCTTTAACGGCGTAGTACTTCACAATTCGTTCTACTGACCTTGGAGTCAATCGGATACTTTTCTTTTCTTTATTCACTCTGCCAATGTTGATAAACAATGCATCATCCATGTCAGTTCGTTTTTCAAGATATTTTTTGACCGCATCTTTTGCGCTCGCTGAAAAAAAGACGACTCTTATTTTATCCCCCTTCCCACGCACCGAAAACTCGTCTTTTTTTAAGTCCACGTCGCGTGAAAGAGAACACAGTTCGGAAACCCGAAGTCCTGTCGAGAACAAAAGTTCCAAAATAGCCTTATCCCGCAAGGGTTTTATGGAATCTCCCTCTGGGGCAGAGAGAAGTCTTTCCAACTCTTCGGAGGATATGAGATCGAGACTGCGTTCAGATACCTTTGCAAGCTCTATCTTTTCTGCCGATAGAGATGGTATTCCCCGTGCAGACAAATACTTAAGAAATGCCCGCAATGCAATGAGGTAATAATTCTGGGTTCTTTTTTTAAGCGTTTCCCCTTTGTGTGAATCTCCTGCAGATTGCCTATTGAGCCACAACCGATAATTTCTTATGCCATCTTCGGTTATTTCATTGGCATTTGAAATTTTTGCGTAAGAAAAAAACCGTGAAAGATATCGATCATAGTTTTCAACCGTTTTGAGACTTCTCCCTTTTTCAATTTCAAGATGTTCGAGAAATTGTCGTTTTAGATTTTCAAGTTCCATCCTGTAGTAGAAAATGGCATCGCTCCCGTGGAGCAAATTTGCCACATTGTTTTATTTAGTAATTATATTTCGACATAGCGCGCGCTTATAAAAATCATCCCCCTCCTCTCTAATGCCATTTTTCCTGCCTACCGGCAGGCAGGCACTACGGGATTCCACACGCCAATTATACTACAACTATTGTGTCGCACAATATACTGACCCAGTGCACCTTGTTGTTAATTTATCGGCGTATGATATACTTAAAAGCATATATTTACTCAGATTTTAAAAGAAATCTGCTGATAATATGCACATTCGTAACATCTATTAAAGTTATTAAAACAAAACATGGACAGTAAAGATAAAAAAAATAAAGACGAAAAAATTAATGCCCACAAACTCATGGAAGCAGGAGGTATCGTGGTTGATGTTGATGATTCAAAAGAAGGTATGCCTCCTTCTGCAACTGAGCTTGAAAAACAATTGCGCGATGGGGGAATTGATGTTGTCGAGGGGAAGAATTTACCAGAAGAAAACAACTAATTTTACCATTACCCAAAATCCCTCCTGAAGGGAAAATAAAACTTATTCTTGCAAATTATAGAGTTTTGTGATTAAATTCCCCTCATGCTCACTACAAAGAAAAAACAGAATATTATCAATAAACACCAGGTGCACGGGAAGGATACTGGGTCTCCCGAGGTTCAGGTTGCTTTGCTCACCAAGAGAATCAACGAACTTGCAGGACATTTGAAGAAACACACGAAAGACATCCATTCACGAAGAGGTCTTCTCCAAATGGTTGCGGATCGCCACACTCAACTCAAATACCTCAAAAGAAAGAGCAAGGAGCGTTACGATGTTGTCACTAAAAAACTTGGTCTTAAGTAAGTTGATAAGTTTATTAGTTGGTTGGTTTTATATTTCTAAACTAAAAAGCAAAGCGAAACTTATCAACTTAACAACCTATTAACTAAACTATGTCGGTCATTAAACACAAAGGACAACGGGTTGGAATTTTTATTGATACACAAAACCTCTACCACAGCGCAAAAAATTTATATAAAGCGAGAGTTAATTTCGGGGCAATCATGAAAGATGCCGTGGCGGGAAGAGAACTCGTGCGCGCAATCGCATATGTCATTACTACTGAATCCGGCGAAGAAAAGAATTTCTTTGATGCACTCGGGAAACTCGGCATTGAAGCAAAGACAAAAGATTTGCAAATATTTTTTGGTGGTGCAAAAAAGGCCGACTGGGATGTCGGGATCGCTGTTGATGCGATTCGATTTGCGTCCAAGCTCGACACCATCGTAATTGCTTCTGGGGACGGAGACTTTATTCCGCTTGTTGAATACTTAAAATCACTAGGAGTTCAGGTAGAGGTGATTGCATTTGGAAGATCCGCATCCGGGAAGCTCCGCGAAGTAGCAGATGACTTTATCGACCTCTGTGATGATCCAGGAAAATATTTAATGGGCGCACAACGACCGAGAGGTCGACAGTTCCGACGTCCACAAGGAGGAGCGCAGAGTTCATTACAAAAATAATCTTGACGGCAACTAAATATGGTAAAGTAGGATTGAGCGTTTTATACGCTTCAAAAAAATAACCACGATGCCAGGAGAGAATAAAACAGAAAATAAATCCGCACAGAATTCGATCGGAAAAAATAGCGATCGGTCTGTGTTTACACAAATATTACCAATAGACGGGCAAAATATACCAGCAGATACACAGAAAGGTACCCATCGCATGACCATCCGTCCCCTTAAAACATACCGTGGCGATGCCGAGGAAGCGATACAGCGACAAAAAGAAAGCCTTGCGAGTATTGCGCTTAGGGAACAGAAAAAAAGAGCTGCGGAGAAAGAATCTGAAACTCCGCCAACAATAAGTCCCGAAAATCAAAAGCGTATTATGGTCATTGCCGCTATTGTAGTCGGTCTGATTGCTGCTGGCGGAGGAATATTCACACTCGTTCGTTATGGTAATTTTTCGTTTACATCTACTCCGCCAGGAGAAACCGTTGTTGTAAAAATCAACTCATCAACTCCGTTTATTATAGTTCCTCGTTATGAGCGGGAAGTTGATTCTACTGCAAACAATTCTAAAAATACTCTGGCTGACACTGTTGCGGATGAAGCAGGGAAGACCCCGGAATCGGGATCGATTACAAACATTGCGCTCACGCAAGTACGCATGCAAGGATTACCAGACTTGGTAGCCGGCAAAAGTAATTTACCTGCCGGAGTGTTCTTGAGCACATATTTTACAAACGCACCCGACGTCCTCGTCCGTGCACTTGATGATAATTTTATGCTTGGGATTTATTATGACACCGCCCAAAAAGGTCACGCATTTCTTATTTTTAAAACAAATTCATTTGAAGCATCGTTTGCCGGTATGCTTTCGTGGGAAAAAACACTTCTGCAAAATTTGGGCTTCCTTATTGGGTCAAAAGAGGGAACGGGAAGATTTAAAGACGTGGTAATGCAAAACAAGGATACTCGCGCGCTCCTTGATCGTGCACAGGAGCCCGTGTTTATATATTCATTTGTTGACCGCAACACCCTTCTCGTTGCGCCGGACAAAGAAACATTTGGAAATATTCTCGATATCCTTAATCAGCCGAAGCGGGTTACGCAATAATGGGTATTTACCATGAATGAATATTATTTCGCATACATTTATAATGAACTATAGCGTGAGATAAATGTATGTGGAAATACAACTACAGATGATACAGATGTCTCACCTCCTTATCACTCCATAAACCTTTTTTCACAGCTACATTCAACAATCAATTGCAAAAAAAAACGGAAATATGCTACTATGGCAAAGTTGGTTGGTTAGCAACCGACATTAGTTCCTTCCCATAAATTTATAGAGGAGATATCGGATGAATGTAAAAGCATTCTTGACTGTTGCTGTTATGGTTGGCGGCTTGATTGGTGTCGCTCGCGCTGATTCACCAGGAGGTTCTACGTATTGGTGGCATACCATGCCACAATCACAAAGGAACTCTGCCATTGTGAGCAGGGCAAATCAAGATGTTAATCAGTGGTCAGGCTTGTCTTGTAAGGATTGGGCTCGTAAAGTGGTGTACGAAGCCTCAGGGAAACATGTTACAATACCCTCCACTAGATCGTCACCGTATGACTATATGTGGGACTATGATATCAGTGGGCACGTGATCGGTATGAGTATGCCGATTGAAAATGTTATTCCTGGGTACATTATCCAGATGCGCCTTGCCAGTGGTTGGCCACATACGGCAATTGTTACCGCAAAGACTAGCACCACGGTGACATTTACTGAAAGTAATTACGACAGCACGCCATGGAACAACAATGATGCACTTGTGAAAACACGGACGGTTACCTTTGCGAAGTTTTATTCTCAAGTACAAGGCGGCAGCTCGTTCACGGTGTATTTCATCCAATAGTATCTTCATTTGAAAAGGCGGCGCGCAGTTTGTGTCGCCTTTTTTATTATTTTATAATGTAAATATATGAAATACCTTTATTTTATTGCCGTGTTGGTTGTGTTGAGTGTATTGAGTTATTATTTTTTTGAAACAGATGGTAGCCAAATCAAACAACCATCATTTGAGCATCAATTTAAGCGAACCTTGCAAGGAAAAGATCTACCGGTTTTATTTGGTAAAGCATACATTCCTTCGGTCAAGAGCTGGTCTTCTTATGTAAATAAGATGTTTCAGTTTTCCATAGAGATCCCGGCAGACATGGAGATACGCCATTCTGTTAATGTTTGGGAACACGCAGGAAAGGAATATGATTCTTACAGTATTTCGTTTACTGACACAACCCCCAAAGAGAGAATTTTCTTCATATCTATCGATGAGACACCCCTTACTTCTGTTGAGAAGTATCTGGTTCAAGACGGAGGGTATAGCGGCCTTATACAAGAGAAAAAGAATATTTTTGGTATTGAGGCTATTATTACTACCTCTCCACAAGATTTGGTACACCCTCAACCGGAAATACTCCGCGAACGGCATATGCTATTTATCCAAAACGGATTTTTCTTTGACATAATAACAATGAATATGCCCCTTGATGATGTTGAAAGGATTTGGGAGAGTATTCAATTTTTTGATGTGAAAGTAAGGTGAGTCCTTGCTCTAGAATCAATTTGTCCTCGCGTTACCTTTGTCATTCGTCACCCCTACAGAGGTCCGACCTTCGTAGGGGTCAGTAGCTGCTACACGCTTTGCGCTCCACGACTTGTCTGGTATCATAAGAGCACTATGCATAAAAACACATCGATTGACACAGCACATTTTAAAGAAAAGCTTGAAGCAGAGAAAACGCTTATCGAGGGAGAGCTCCGGGGTGTCGGGCGGATAAACCCCGAAAACCCTAAGGACTGGGAAGCGACTCCTTCTCCTATCGACGTTTCTTCTGCAGATAAAACGGAAGTTGCGGAACAGATGGAAGAATTTGAGGAAAGAGGCGCAGTTGAGGTTGAGCTTGAAAACAAGCTTGGGAGTATCACGCGGGCGCTTGATAAAATAAAAAACAATACCTATGGGGTATGCGAGGTTGGAAATGAACCAATCGAAATTGCACGCCTTGAAGCAAATCCTGCCGCAATAACCTGCATCAAACATATGAACAGTTAACACTCAATGGGTATGCCATTCTCTAAGGTTTATTCAGCGCAAACAACTGGTCTCTCGGCGCAAATTATTGACGTAGAAGTGGACATATCGAAAGGACTTCACTCTTTCACGACCGTCGGTCTTCCCGACAAAGCCGTCGAGGAATCACGTGACCGCGTCAGTTCTGCAATTAAAAATTCCGGATTTAAATCACCGAAACAAAAAAATCAAAAAGTGGTGGTTTCTCTCGCTCCTGCCGATGTAAAAAAGGAGGGTCCGCTATTTGATCTCCCCATCTCGATAGCGTATCTTGTCGCTGCAGGAGATCTTCGTTTTAATCCGAAAGAAAAAATATTTTTGGGGGAACTTTCCCTCGATGGAGAACTCCGTCCCATTAAAGGAGCACTCGTCTTGGTTGATAAAGCCAAGCGATCAGGGTTTAAAGAAGTATATTTGCCGGAAGGAAATATCACGGAAGCATCTCTGGTCGAAGGTATTTCAATCTTCGGAGCAAAAAATTTAAAAGATGTTTTTGAACACCTTCATGAGTATGTAAAGGGGGGTGATACCATTCACAAAAAAATAAAGCCGGCGCAATACGATCCATTGCGCATTGAAACTGTGAAACGCAGAAGTCGCCTTATTGATTTTTCCGATGTTAAGGGACAAGAAACAGCAAAACGGGGGCTTGAGATTGCCGCCGCGGGCGGACACAATATCGCAATGTGGGGTTCCCCCGGAGCGGGGAAGACGATGCTTGCAAAAGCGTTCCCCCACATTCTTCCAGACCTTAGTTTTGATGAGATCATCGAAGTAACCGGCATCCATTCGGTTGCAGGAGCACTCAAAGACAGTCTCATTGTGGAACCGCCTTTTCGTTCTCCGCACCATACGTCATCATATGTATCTATTGTTGGAGGAGGATCATTTCCAAAACCGGGAGAAGTGACCCTCGCGCATCGGGGTGTTCTTTTTCTTGATGAATTTCCGCTTTTTGACAAGCGCGTTATCGAATCATTGCGTCAGCCACTCGAAGATAATATGGTAAGCATCTCAAGAGCGAAGGGGACGGAATTATTTCCTGCAAATTTTATTCTTATCGGAGCGCTCAATCCATGTCCGTGCGGAAATTATGGCACAGAAAAACAGTGTGTTTGCATGCCGGGGTCGCTTGTTCGATATCAGAGTAGGATTTCGGGCCCCATCGCGGATCGTATTGATATTTGGGTTGAAGTAGCCCGCGTTGACCACAAAAAACTTTCTGATTCAGAAAATAAAGGAGAAACAAGTACTGCGATACGGGAAAGAGTGAGAAGCGCGCGAACTATGCAAAATGAGAGATTTAAATTTCACCAACACCACATCAAAACAAATAGTGAGATGGGTGCAAAAGATTTGGAAGTGTTGGTGAAATTAAGTGACAAACTCGTTGACATGGTGAATGCATCAGCGGAAAAATTTAATCTTTCTGGAAGAGCGCACCATCGCCTTTTGAAAGTTGCTCGCACTATCGCAGACTTGGAGGGTGTGAGTGCGGTAGGTGAGCAACACATCCTTGAAGCACTCCAATATCGGCCAAAGAGGGGAACGGGCATCAATCATTAACCCCACTCCCAAGCTTTAAGCTTTCCAAGGCGAGGCTTTGGAAAGCTTAAATAAAGAAAAACCTCTCTCTCGAGGGGTTTTTCTCACTTGAACGTATTGTCTAGACTAACCTATCTTCAAAAATTATTGAAATGGATTTCTTGCTCCACGAACTTCAAAGTGAAGGTGTGCCCCTGTTGATCTTCCTGTTGATCCTACATATCCAATCACCTGCCCCTTAACTACCCTCCATTCTTCTCCAACAATTACTTTACTCATGTGGGCATATAGCGTCTGTGTACCATTTTCGTGGCTAATTACAACATAATTACCATATCCACCGAACCATGGATTACCCTCGCGATACTTACTCACCACGACATCTCCACTGGCTGAAGCAAACACTGGTGTTCCCGTCGGAGCAGCAAGATCTATGCCGTTATAACCATGTATCCCCTGTGATCTTGTGCCATTCACGGGACGCAAATAGTAGCCACTGTACGAAGGACCATTTGTTCCCTTTGGCTTTGTGTATGAAATAGAAGCCGGCGTTGGCAAAGAAAGCATTCCTTCAGGAATGATAATCGTAGATCCAATTGCCAGAGCGTCACTATCACCAAGCCCATTGAATCCAAGAATTTCTTCTGCATCACCTTTATATTTTGTTGCGATTGATTTTATGGTATCCCCCTTAGCAATAACATGACTCACCCCCGATACAGGGAGGATGACCAGAGTTTCCCCTACACGGATAGAACCACCACGTGGAATATCATTTGACCAAATAATGGTATTCACAGAAACGCCGAACATTTGAGCAATTTGTGAGAGTGAATCACCCTTTCGAACAACGTAGATGCTTAATTGATCGCTCTTTGAAGATGTTTCCTCAACGCCAACAGCACTTCCCATTGGACCAATGTCTGAAAGAAGGGCGCTATCATTGACAATAGTAATGTCGCCCCCGCCTCGTGCTAACTTAGGATTGAGATTTACTGCTGCTTGGAGAAGACCGATATTTTGCGAGTTCACATAATCTATGGTTACTTCTTGAGCAGGATTTGCCGCTGCGGTTGTACCAAATATGGAACCCAATAATGAAAGAAACCCCGCATTTGCATATGCAACGGGGGATACAATGATAACCGCACACAAGAACAAAAAAGCAGACTTTTTAGTAGGAAGCCATAAAAACGATTCTTTTTTAGCCTGGTTCTCGGTCACCACGGGTAAGCCAGGGTCCTGTTTATGAGTATGTATAAGCCTAAAAATTAAAAGGTAATTCCGTATTCTTTCTTTATCTTGTCTGACTACGAGACTGTCTGAGCGAGATTACTCGCAGTCAAACAAACTCGCTCAAACACTTCGTGTTTACCCACGCCCTTTTTATATTTACATAAATTAAGACGGGGAAATATTCGTTCAGCATGTCTCTACAACCTATTCTTACCTCGCTGTCAAGTATACCTCAACGGGGGTTGAAAGTCAACGGGGCAATCTTATCGGTGTGGATAACCCACAACACCAACTTTTGTGTCGTATTTTTGCATGTTCATGTAGATATACAGTCTATATTGGGGGAACATTATAGAGTATCTTGAGTAAGGGTGATGGAAATGCGATGTAATAATTCAAAAATAGGTGTGGGTGATAAGCATTTTTTTGATAAATCGTAACGTTTTTTAAAAAAGTATAGCGACAGTTCTGTTTAGATTTGCTATCATGTTGACATGAATGAGGTTGCACACAATACTAATCTAGACAACCTAACTGATACAAAAAGCAAAAGCAGTGAGGAATTTACCCCTGAAGAGCGCGAACTAATGACTGGGGTAATACTCAATGAAGATGAACAAACAAGGATAAAAGATGAAATTGCAAGGGTAAAAGAAGACATGAGTCGCGATAAAGTACTCGGGAAACCTACCGCTGAAAGTGAAAAAACCCTGGGATCGCTTGAAAAAGAATTATCTGACCGTGTCACGATAGTTAATAGTTTTGCCGATACACATGGATATGAAATAATTACCGAAAACGATAGTAATAACAACGCAACCACTATGGGCAATAATGAAAAAATTAAGGCGGTGGAGAGTGGTGAAAATGAGGGCAACACGTCACACGAGGGGAGGCAAGCACATTTGGAGTCATCTATTGACCAAACCAAGCAAGAAATTGCCGAGCTTCAAAAGAACAAGAATTCTTCATATGTAATACAAGAAAAACTTAAATTCCTCAACTATAAATTGACGGGGCTTGAGGGTGAATTAGAGATAGTAAATAAATCGCTACACCAACCAGATAAGGACACCGTGGAATCGAAAATGATACATCCGAAGATTTTTTACCATGAGCCGACCGTGCCGCCAGTTCCATCAGTTGAGTCGATTGAAGCATCCAATAAACCCGATACACCCCCTGGCGAGAAGTCTGTCGACGAAATTAATTCGCTCGTCTATCAAACACCCGAGGGGGTTGTTCTTCCCATGAGGAATCTCGCAAAAATTAAACAGGAGGCACGTGCTCCTGTGGATGAACGACCTGCCGTAAATGAAGAACTCGGCAGATCTCTCCTCTATGATGAAACCATTGTGGGTATAAATAGAGAAATTGATGCTGAAAACCGAAAAGCAAAAGAAGCAAGCGCACGCTTGAGTGACCATGCGGGGGAAGGAACGCCATCCGATCTTGAGAAAAGTATTCGAAGGGCAAAAGAGAGGGTGCGCGAATTGGAGATAGAGCGTACCCTGCATATCAAAAATAAAATCACAAGTTCTTCAAACGAAGACGTGGGGGCGATGACACACGTTGCAAAAATGGTGATTGCAAACCCAAATGAAAAACACAAAATTGAGGCGCTTGAAGTTATAAAAGCCCTACAAGAAAAAGACAGCCATGCCAATAATGAAATGCCGGGAAGTGACGAGGCAACAGAAATCGTACCAGAAGTAATTGTCCCGAGTGCGGCGATTAACCAGGAAGTTCCCCCTAAAGAACTAGCGCTTAAGGATAAGCCAATTTCTGTTGTCAGTGAAATCGTCCAAACTGTAGAAATTCCTCTTATAAAAAACGAGGAAGCACTTGTCCCTGATACTGCGTCACCAATGAAAACTATCAGTGAACAAAGCACCGAGGGGGAAAATAAAAAATTAACGCCCGTTGGTGAGAAACCACCTGAAGATATCAAAGAGATGCCGAGGGTTCCGTTTGTGTTGACGACAGAAGCGCAAGAATTACTTAAGTCTGTAGAAAGTAGAGCATTTCCGGCCTTCGTATCAGTAAATCTCAAAAAAATTATGGGGGAGAATGGGATTGAAGTTTCTGAAAACGATACCCCGAATGCCCTTATTGAAAAACTAAAACAGAAACAGCAAGAAAGTTTGCAGGTCAACGAGCAGGGTGAGAAAGAACTAAATCCGTTTGAAAAAGCGATTTTAAAAATTAAATCCGAAGATCCCGCACGCGCAGAGCGACTCCTTGCAACAATCGGCACAAATCAGGAACAAAGGGAACGGATTGAAAAATTGCTTAGCGCGACGCAAACCTTTACAGAAAATACAGAAGCGATAGAAAAAGATTCTCAGGTTGTGGAGTACGCATTAAAAATTGGTAATGCATACCGCAATCTGCCACTTAAAAAGAAACTTATTGCCTCTGCACTGCTTGTGGGAGGAGCAAGTGCTTTTGCTGCAACTGGTGGAGCTAGTGCTGCGATGATAGCAACTGCAGCACTTACGGGGTCAGCATTTCAGCGTGCTATGGGAGGCCTTGCAATGTTTGCCGCAGTAGAAGGAATGCTTACCAAAAAATCTATTGCCAGTAACGAGAAAGAAGAAAGAATGTTGGGGATGCGCATGAATGTAATCTTGGGAGCACTTGCGGGAACTGGAGTATTTTTGGGAGGAAAACTTCTTGGAGATTATTTGAGTACGCCGACTGAAAGTGGGGCGGGGAGTACGTCGAGGGAAGTAATTGCCAACCAATTAAAAGTGCCGCCTCCTATTCCAGAAAGTACTTCGAGTATTTCAACCTCCGAAATTCCCGCGTCACCACCCCATGAGGTTGTAGAAAATTCAATGCACCCCACACAAAATGAATACGTACAAAAAGTGGAAGCAGTCCGTGAATCAATTAAGAGTGAGGCCACACAAACAGTTCCTTTGGTTGAGACATCGTACACAGTTCATGGCGATGACAAACTCTGGAATATCATTAAAGAAAAAATTCCGGAGATACAAGACCTCGATGGCGAAGGAAGGCAATCAAATGCAATCGCAAATATTATAGAACAAATCAAAAAAGATCCGGGGAGTTTTGGTATATCAAGCGGCAATGTGGACAGTCTGTCCGCGGGAGATACGATCCATCTCGACAAAATTCATGACGTACTCAACACAACAACAATACCGATTGAGGATGGTCAGTCTGTGGGAATCATTGAACGCGCAAGCGGGCTCACTGATACCGAGTCGTCTCACATCATCACAAATAATGAAAAAATTTCTGCCTGGCACGCCGTTCATCCCGATGCGCTTCTTACAACAGAAACTGTAGAAAAAATATTAAGCGGGACCATGGATGGCGCAACATCAGTCACACCCGAAATAAACCACCTCGCGGAAATTACCAAAGATTACACATTGAGCATGCCAGACACGGGTGGAAGAACTATGGAACAACTTGCAGCCGAAGCGCTTGCTATGGACACCAATGCGGTACTTCATGCCGATGTTCAAACCATGTTTGGCTCGAAAGGATTTTTTGGATATGGTTTTTTGGGAACCAATGGCGAGAAATCAATTGACTGGCTTGATTTTAAAGACCGTCCCGTAAGCGAAGTAGTCACAAAAAGTTTTGGTGGGACACTCGTTGGCGATGAGGGGGGTGTGCAAAAGTTCGGGATGGACTCCCCCGGTGCAATTGATAAAATGAAGGGGTACCTAAAAATGCTCACCGAAAAGGCGGGAAGTGGCATAACTCCCGAACCAAAGGAAACGGTGGAACATTTTTCAAAAAGAGCTATTGGTGTAATTATTTCTAAAAAATAGCAGATAATTTTATGATTAACACGGATGAACTCAACGACACGTTAACAAAAAATCTTGGACTTACTGGGGTTCCCCAAGACATCCAGGATGAGGTTATTGCGCGTGTCGGAGAAAATATTTTAAGAAGAATCACTGTTTCGGTTGTTGAAAAAATTTCACCCGAAGCGCGGCATGAGTTTGATGCTATCAGCGAAGCAGGGGACAGTGAGCGCATGAAAACGTTTCTCAATGCACAAATTCCCGACCTTGATAATTTTGTGAAAAACGAAGTACACAAAAGCGTTCTGGAATTTAAACAGCTTGCCGAGGCGGTGTAAATAACCGACAACCAATTTCTTATAACAAAGCGGGTGTCATTGCCCGCTCTTTTGTTTTCTATACCATTTTAATTGAATGTTATGCGTTACACATTTTATATTTTACGTTTTGAGACCTATGTTATAGTGTTACCACCATGAATCACCTCAATGAACTCAACCCTGCACAAAAAGAAGCGGCGCTCCACAAAGATGGACCGCTTCTGATTGTTGCCGGCGCGGGTGCGGGAAAAACAAAAACACTCACATACCGAATCATCAATCTCATCAAAGAAGGAGTCGCTCCATCACAAATTCTTGCTATCACCTTTACCAATAAAGCTGCTAAAGAAATGGGTGAACGCGTTGCTTCGCTTCTAGAACGTGAGAGCCAGTCAATAGGAGTACTTCATCACGAACGTCCCTTCATGAGTACCTTCCATGCGCTTGGAGTTCACATCCTGCGCGAACACGGAAATCTTTTGGGGATTCCGCGTCATTTTACCATTCTTGATAGAAATGATTCGTTGGCGGTCATTAAAGAAGCGCTCGCGGCGGAAGGGCTTGACCCGAAACAATTTGAACCGGGACGATTGCTTTCCGCGCTCTCACGTCAAAAAGGAGACTTGATAACCGCGGAGGAATACGCGCGGAGCGCGGGAAATAATTATTTTCCCAAAATACTTTCGGCGGTTTGGCTTCGGTATGAAGGAGCGCTCGTGAAACAGAAGGCGCTTGATTTTGATGATCTCATTTTAAAGCCCGCGAATCTTTTGCGAGAGAATACCGACGTGCGTGCGCACTATCAAAACCGCTGGCATTACATTCATATCGATGAGTACCAAGACACCAATCAATCACAATATGAAATTGCTCGAACGCTTTCAGAACGACACAAAAATATTTGCGTTGTGGGCGACGCTGATCAGAATATTTATAGCTGGCGCGGAGCAAACATTCAGAATATTTTGAATTTTGAAAAAGATTACCCCGATGCCAAAGTTGTTTTGTTAGAAGAAAATTATCGTTCGACACAAAATATTCTCGCCGCCGCAAATGCGGTGATCAAGAAAAACACGCTACGTAAAGAAAAAAATCTTTTCACCAAGAACGCCGAAGGGGCAAAAATTTCCATGTTCGGCGCGTATGACGAGAATGAGGAGGCGCGCTTTGTTGCAGGAAAATCTGACGAGCTTATCAAGGGTGGTGTGTCGCCACGGGACATTGCCGTGCTGTATCGCGCAAACTTTCAATCGCGTGTTTTGGAAGAATCTTTTTTATCTCTCAACATTCCCTATCAAGTTCTTGGTGTAAAATTCTTTGAACGAAAAGAGGTTCGCGATGTAATCTCCTATATCAAAGCCGCTCTCAATATGGAAAATTTTTATGACGTGAAGCGAATCATCAATGTCCCGACACGTGGGATTGGCAAAGCTACAATCATAAAAGTGCTCGCGGGGAGCACTGAGAGTCTCACGCCGGCCATGAAAACACGCGTTGCGGAATTTAAAAAACTTCTCGTGCGGATACAAGAACAAGCGCTTACAGAAAAAACTTCTTTGCTTATTAAATTTATCATGCGAGAAACAGGAATGGAAAAGTCACTCAAAGATGGAACGGAAGAAAATCTAGAACGACTTGAAAACTTAAAAGAGTTGGTGACACTCGCGACAAAATACGACATTCTTTCCCCGCAAGAAGGAGTGGAAAAACTTCTATCCGATGTCGCGCTCACGACCGATCAGGATTCACTCGAGCGAAATGATAATGCGGTAAAACTAATGACGGTGCACGCCGCAAAGGGACTTGAGTTTCGATATGTGTTTATCACAGGCCTCGAACAAGATCTTTTTCCTCATCGCGGGATGGGAGGCGGTGAAGGCGCAAACGAGCGCGAGGAAGAAGAGCGGCGACTTTTTTACGTGGCGCTCACACGAGCGAAAGAAAAACTTTTTCTTTCATACACGGCAGTCAGAACTATTTTCGGCGCAAAACAAGTGAATACTCCTTCGGAATTTCTTTCCGATATTGACAATGACTTTGTCGAACAAGAAGAAGGGGGTGGTGGCGAGGAGGCGCTTTATACGATACATTTTGATTAATAAATTTTTTGACTAACGCCTTACCATGGCTCAAACTTGGAACCAATTTACCATTAACACATATCAAATGCCTAGGCATTTGATATGTGTTAATATGGTGTTATTCTAAAAATGTATTTTTATGGATATAAAACCCCTGAATATTAAACCATTGAGTGAGTATGGACACGGAGAGCTTGCGCTCGTTATTTTAAAGGGACTTGCTGTTGGAGGGCTTTTTATTGCTGTCCTTGCCTTGCCGGGCCTTGCACAAGTTCTTGTTCTTTTTAAGCCGAAAAATTCTCGTGAGCGATTTCGTGTCAAAAGAACAATACGCTCATTGGAAAAACATGGATTGTTGCGAGTAAACTCAAAAAACAGTGTGCTGTCTCTTACTGATCGCGGCAAGGAAGAGGTTGATAAAAACAAGATATATGATCTCTGTGTGAAACCTCCAAAAGTGTGGGATGGCATGTTTCGGGTTATTATATTCGACATCCCCAACACAAAAAAGTCTGCGCGCAACGCCGTGAATTTTCATTTAAAACGCATGGGGTTTATTCCCATACAAAAATCAACGTTTGTTACTCCTTTTGAATGCAGGGGCGAGCTTGATCTATTGGGAAAGTATTTAAACATTAGAAACCACTTAAAATACCTTTTAGTGAAAAAGATTGACGGGGAACAAGAAATCAAAAAGGTGTTTGGCTTGTTATAAAAAATAAACCACTGACACATATCAAGTGCCTAGGCATTGGATATGTGTTACTGGAGGTGTGTGATAAACTTAACTAAATTTATATATTTTATGCGAGCAAAAAAATCACTCGGTCAAAATTTTTTAACGTCGCGCGGAGTTGCGCGAGATATTGTCGCGGCTGCACAGATTGCTCCGGACGATGTCGTGCTTGAGATCGGCCCCGGGAAAGGATTCCTTACCGAGGGTCTTTTACAAAAAGCGGGGAAGGTAATCGCGGTGGAAAAAGATGTGCGAATGATTTCATATTTGAAAGATAAATTTGCGCAAGAAATCAGAAATGGAAAATTAGAACTCGTGCACGGCGACATTCTTACTCTTAATCCCACTAACTACAAACTAAAAACTAATACCTATAAACTTGTCGCTAACATCCCTTACTACATCACCGGAGAAATCTTGCGAACATTTCTTTCGGGAGATCTGCAACCGCAACGAATGGTCTTGATGGTGCAAAAAGAGGTCGCGGACAGAATTGTGGCACGCCCCCGCCATAGCGGGGCAAGGGATGGCAAACCCTTCGACCCGGTTCGACTAGGCTCCTTCGATAAAACTCAGGATAAATCACCACAAGCCGCTCAGGGTAAAGAAAGTATTCTTTCGATGAGCGTAAAAGCATACGGAACACCCCGTTATATACAAAAAGTTCCCGCACGATATTTTTCTCCGGAACCAAATGTCGATTCCGCGGTACTTCTCATAGAAAACATTTCAAAAAATAATTTTGCGGGTGAGCAAGATGAGAATGCATTTTTTGAGCTCATGAAGCGAGGATTCGCGCACAAGCGAAAGATGCTTTGGGGAAACTTAAAAAATTTTTACGAACCTAAAAAACTTGGGGAGGGTTTTGAGAAATGTGATATTGCGTCAACGGTACGGGCAGAAAATCTCTCGCTTAATCAGTGGTTTTGTTTAGGTGAAGCACTTATGACTCGTTCTTAAATAATGCATCCAGAATCAATTATTTACATACCCAATGATGTCCCTACGCCTGGTGTCGGTGGAATAAGCGGCGCGCTGTAGGGATAACAAAACGCAACAGTTAGACATGCTCCTGGGAGGGGGGCAGACCCTAGCACCCAATTACCTGGAAAGATTGCGTAATTTGCTTTCCATGAAAAATATGGTGCAAAATATGGTCCTGGAGAACCAGCAACTGGCCGTATGGTAAACGCAACCCCAGCACTACATGGACATGGTATGACCATAATAACATTTCCTCCAAAAGCTGGGCCTGCGCCACCAACACTTCCTCCACCCCCGGTGCTTCCTGTAAGTTGGTTCCATTGACTATCTGCCAACTTTTTTGCAATTTCTGCTGGGGATGGCCCCTTCTTCTTTGCTTCGGCGATTTTTGCAATAGTAAAATTAGACAAAAAAGACGCAACCCTCTGTAAAAGCAGGGGGTGACCGTTTGTGTTTGTTGAAACCGTTGATGTTGCAAGATAATGTGTGATGTCCATATCAAGATCAAATTGGACAAAATTACTTCCTCCGTTTTTGTTTGCAACACCAACAATAACAGGAACCGTTGTGGATGCAGTAGGAAGTGGTGCAACAAGTTCTTCAAGGATATCAGTTGCTGTTATTCCATTTTGTTTCATCTCTTCAACTCCTAATTGTTTTTCCACCACATCTGAAAAAAATTTAAAATTAATTGTTTTTCTATCGCCCGAGGGTATGTTCTCAAATAAACCAAAGGTTGTTCTGATGGTATTCCCCGTTGACGTAAACCCCTCACCCCTTATGGTAATCTCAGTCCCATTGATTCCACTGGTTGGTGAAAGAGATGTTATTTTTGGCTTAATGGCGGTAGTTTGACCGGTTGACCCCTGCGATGACCCCGTTATCCCTGTTGCCCCGCCCGACAAAGTCCCACTACCTGACGTTCCTTGCATATTTGCTGTAATTCCGGCACTTACCGCCGCTTCATTGAGCTTTTCGCGTGTCATTGGGCCAACAAACCCCGTCCCTTGTACTAGTTGAATGGGAAAAAGGATTTCCTGGGCATACTTTTCTTGGAATTTCACTACCGCGCCCTTGGTAAGTTCGCCAAAATAGGTTGTTTCTTCCCCTGGAGCTCCAGGACCAGTATCTCCGAGTTTGGTTTCCGGCAAACTGTTAAGAACTTTTTGGAGGGTTTGTACATCTTCTCCGCGATCACCAACTCTCAAGTTTGTTGAAAAAATTTCGGTGACTGAAACTAAATTAGTGCCTTGCGCAAACGCGGTGTTGGTAAGAAGAAACGCCGTGGCGAGCACCATCACCACAGACAATTTTTGCTGATGTAAAATCATATATTACAAGAATACTACAAAAGAGTATTTATACCCCATTGTTTATCCACAGTACAATTTGTTATGTTATACTAAATACATAAGGGTTTTGATATAATTAACCAAGAAAATCTTGAAATATCTGCCGAGTAAAAAAATGGTTGCGATCATACTTGCTATCGCGGTGATAGCGGGCGGAATGTTTTTGTGGAGTCGTTGGGTGGAGAACAAAAAAGAAACGTTGGTGTTCGAGCGAGAAAACACGGCGCAGGATACAGCAAAAAAATTAGCCGAATCCATCTCCCAGCAAGATTCTGATAACGATGGTCTCCCTGATTGGGAAGAAGCGCTCTGGAAAACAGATTCTCAAAATTCTGATACGGACAGCGATGGAACACTGGACAGCGAGGAAGTGAAGCTTGGTAGAAACCCGACCAAAAAAGGCCCAAACGATGTGCTGGAAAAAAACATCGTCAAACCAAGCGAAAATTCCCCCTCAACATACGACCCCCAATCACTCAACGAAACTGACGTGTTCATGCGAGAACTTTTGGGAAACTATTTTGAACTCAAGGGAACGGGAAACACTGGCAGTCAATCGCTCGAGAGTCTTGCTAAAACCATGGCGGGCGGAATTATGTCAAAAGGAATTCCTCCCGCAAAAACCTACCGTGCTACCAATGTGTCAATCAGCGATGACTCAAGTTCTTCAATGAGAGTATATGGAGAAACCATGGGGACGATATTCATAGGACGTTCCTCAAAAGAAAGCGAGCTCTATATTCTTTCACAAGCGCTTTCCGGCAGTAACACAGGGACTATTGAAAAACTTGCTCAATTTGAAAAAGAATATATTGCAATGATTAAAAAACTTCTTTTAGTAAACACTCCCCCCGCGCTTGCTTCCACTCATTTGGGGTTTATAAACGAGTTTGGAACAGTTGCATCTGCGGTTGGCGCCATGAGCAACACCTTGGTTAATCCCGTACTCGGACTCTCGGGAGTTTCCCAATACCAAAAAAGTTTGGTATCCATTGAAAACTACATGAAATATACGGGCTCGGTATTCAATAGTAATGGTGTAATTTTTAAAAAGGGAGAAAACGGCTATCTTTTCACTTCAATGTTTGAGCGGTCTCAATAATTTAATTAGGCTTTCATGAAATCACTGTTTAAAAATAAATTCGGACACCGCGTATTATCATCGGTTTTAATGCTCGTATTTCTTTTCTCGCCGATCATTCCATTTTCCACACCCAACAAAGCTTACGCACTCAACCCCGCCTGTGAAGTACCCTCTCTATCATCTCTTATGAAGGTTCCCGTGACAGACTCTGCATCAACGTCACTCTGTGACAAAGAAACAGTGGGTGGCTGGGATTCTATTATGCTCACAATTACCAAGGGTATTTTGAGCACACTGATAGGTAATATGACCAAATGGGTAAATAGCGGATTTAACGGAAAACCTGTTTTTGTGGACGACCTAAAAGTTTATCTTGAGGATATGAAAAACGTGGTAGGCACGGAGTTTTTATCAGCACTTGTAGGAGCAGACATCTGTACGTTTTTTGATAATTTCGACGCACAATTTCGAACACGCCCCGGTATCGTTGATAAATATAAAGCAGAGGCACGGTGTACCTTAGACGAGTTAGGAATTGATGGGAAAAAATTTTTTGATGATTTCGATGAGGGGGGGTGGTATACATACGAACAATCGCTCTATGGTAGCAATAACCCATTTAGTCTTTATATAGATACAAGTAATGCGATGGAGGCGGCTATAGAAGAACAAACAAAGCAGGAGGAACAACGCCTTTCGTGGGCAAGCGGGTTCTTGAGTTTCACGGATAAAAACGGAAAGACCACCACACCAGGGTCAATGATTTCGGCGCGATTGGGCACTGCGGTTGGTACTGATTTGAGGCAATACGAACTTGCCGATGAGTTTGATGAACTTGTTAGCGCAGTTTTTAATCAGCTTGTATCAGGAATGTTTGCCCAACTTAAATGATGACATGTTGAAAAATTTTACTATAACCCTCGTAATGATTGGCACTCTGTGGAGCACACCGATATCTTTTGCGATTCAGGAGGGGTGGACACTTGGTACACAAGTTGTGCACGCAGACGTTCTTGATGGTTATGAACCCTCGCAAGATTTAGTGACCACAAGGCCAGCGACACCGCTTTCAGAAAACCCAACAGATGCATTTGGTTTGGAGTGTGTTGAGTGGTCAGGAATCAATTTTGACGATTGTTTTGCAATACTGGCGTATTACATTTTTTATGCTCCAAGCGGCCTTATCCTCACATTGTCGGGCGGGATATTTGATTCATTCCTTGCGCTTTCAGTAAGCCCGCTTCTTCTTAATCAGGACTTTGTGGCAAATTCTTGGGCAACCATAAGAAATCTCGTGAATCTTTTGTTCATTCTTATACTTCTCTGGATTGCCCTTGGAACCATACTTCAAATTGGAGGCGTGCAACTGAAACAAGCGGTCGCGAATGTAATTATTGTGGCGCTTCTAGTAAATTTCAGTTTTTTCTTCACCCGAGTCGTTATTGATGCGTCAAATGTGATCGCTATGGAATTTTATAATCGAGCGGGGTCAAAGTCGTCAGTAGGCGGCCACATACAGGGAGTTCCAGAGAAACGTATATCAGAGAGAATTATGGGTTCCATTAATCCGCAAGCACTTCTCTCCCCTACGGCTTTCGAAAAATGGAAGACGTCGACAAACTCTTCAAATGCCGCGCTGATATTTTTGTTTTTTGTTGCGGCAATCATAAACGTTATGATTGCGTATGTTCTTTTTTACGCAGGGTTTCTCCTCGTTGGTCGCGTGATAGCATTTATATTCCTTATTATCGCTTCTCCGCTTGCATTTATTTCATACGCCCTTCCAAAAGGAGGGAGCTTCACAAGCTCGTGGTGGAACCAACTCTTAAGCCAAGCCATGGTGGCGCCCGTTTTTCTTTTCTTTTTGTACATAATCGTTCAACTCTTATCAGGCTTGGGTGAAATCATAAAATTTAGCGGCGCGCAAGCTACCGCAGGCACTTCTTTTACCGACTTATTTACCACAGTAGCACTCAAGGCTGCGATTGTTGTTGTCGCACTTATGATTGCCCTTAGTAAAACAAAGTCGCTTTCTGGATCGGCGGGACAGTGGGCGACAAAGGCGGGGACGGCAGTATTTGGTGCGGCGATCGGCACCACAGCGCTTGCGGGACGGCGCCTAATCGGAGGCGGTGCCCGAGCGCTTGCCGATTCGGATAGGTTTAAGCGCTTTGCGGCACGCACAGGTGTCGTAGGAGAAGTCGCCGACAGAGGACTTCGCGCAACATCATCCGGCACCATGGACATCCGTGGAATTCCCGGTATGGACAGAGCGGGATTTGGGAAAGCGGGCGGCAAGGGCGGATATGATAAACACTTGAGCGAAAAAGTAAAACGTAAAGAAGATCTTGCAAAACGTTTGAGCGACACAAAAATGTTTGAGTATGAACAAGGGCCTTCGGGAGAAACGAGGATTAAAAGAGATACACAGGGTAATGTTCAATATCAACAAAAAGAGATTGTTGATAAAAAGACGGGTGAGAAAAAATTTGTTGATAAAACTGCAAAAGATATATACACAGAGAAGCTTGAAAAAAGAGGTGATCGGTTATGGGGTCTTTCTAATAGGGAGGCGGCGAAAAAGATAAAGAAAGGTAAAACACCGGAACAGGAATTGCTGGATAAAATTAAAGAAGCAGCTAAAGAAGAAGTAAAAGCGGGGGCAGGGGAACCAGAGAAAGCAGAGACGATAGTTAAAGAAACAGAAAAACCCAAAGAAACTTAGTATTTTATGGAATACACAAAAGAAAAATTTAAAAAGCTACCCCAAAATATACAACAGTTACTTTTGTCTGATGATGTTGGTATAGATGTACAACTTATTGGCCGCGACACTGGTATCACCCCAGAACAAGCACTTGATGTGGAGGATGAAGTGGTATCAGTTCTTATGGGAACTTCCCACCCTAAGGATTTCATTCGCAATATTGTGACAAAAATAGATGTTGATCAAGAAAAAGCGCGCGCAATTGCGGAAAAAGTGAATGAGGAAATTTTCCAGCCTGTTAAAGAGTCACTCAAAATAGTTCACAACATAATAGACGAAGGGGCTTCACCGCAAGCTTCATTAGCTTCAGAAGCTTCGGTAGCTTCAATACCAACACCACCGCAAGCTCCCACACCACCCATGTCACCTTCTCCTCAATTTCCCCAAATGATTGTGCCCGGTGGTACAAGTGCTCCCGAAGCGCCCAAACCCCCGGAAACACCGAAGGCCCCGCAAAATATTTTTGAACAAAAGCTCCAAGGGGTCTTCAAGATGCCACGAGAAGAAACACTGGTTCCACAAAAACCGTCTTCTGCTCCTGTCCCACCAACACCTCCTCGTCCTTCGGGGGTTGACCCATATCGGGAGCCGGCGAAGTAACAACCCTGTAACACACAACCTAAAACCTGTAACTTGATGAAAGAAAATGGCGGGAATTTTCATAAAGAATTGAGGGTGCTTGTAGATAGGTATGCTCATAGAGTGTATGACTGCACGCAATCATTTCCGAAAGAAGAAATTTTTGGAGTAACCTCACAATTAAGAAGGTCTGCATTGTCTGTAGCTCTAAATTACATTGAGGGGTATGCTCGACAGAGACCTGCGGTTTTAAAAAATTTCCTAGAAATATCATATGGTTCTCTCAAGGAGAGCAAGTATCTGATCTATTTCTCTTTTAAACGCGGTTATATAAATAAAAAAGAGTATGACGAGCTTTTAGCATTGGCTGAAGAAATCGGCGCCATGCTGTGGGGAATACTCTCAAAGCTTAAATAAGTGTGCTAAAATACTGGTATGTTACAGGTTACAAGTTATAAGTTACAAGACTAACGTGCAATTCCAAGTACCTCAATATATAGAAGTGGAAGACAAGCTTGTGGGTCCGCTCTCCCTCAAGCAATTCGTCTATCTTGCCGGCGCAGGAGGGATTTCCTATATCCTCTTTAGAAAAATGCCTCTGTATATTTCGTTGCCCTTAATTGCCATTGTTGTCGGATTTGCGCTTGCGCTTGCGTTTTATCCACGTGAAAAATTCGGCAAGCCGTTCATTGAGATACTTCAATCGGGAGTGCGTTATTTTATGCACCCCCGCCTCTACACATGGAAAAAGGTTCCCCCCAATATAACCCCGGGACAACCTCCCGTACAGCAAAGTTCTAGTTTTTCAATGCCTATACCTACCGTGACCGAAGGAAAACTTAAAAACTTGTCGTGGAACGTTGATGTTGCGGGAAACAAAGAAGAGCCGGTGACCGAGCACGAACTGCCAACAACAGGAAGACGTGATATGTAGAACGTGATGAGACGATTTAAGAGCTTCAGTAGCTTCCCAAGCTTCAATAGCTTCAAGTAGCTTTCAAATTGAGGAGAAACTATATTATAATGAACCAGAAAGACCGTGCCCTGTATAAAATTGCACCATAAAAAGATTTATTAATCCAACCCTTACAAGAAGCTCGCGAAGCTATTGAAGCTAAGAAGCTAAATTAAAATGGCCGTCAAATCAAAACCAGCACAAGATCTTGTTCCCATCAAAGAAGTCCGCGATGGTGTTGTTATCCTTAAGGATGGCGCTATGCGAATGGTATTAATGGTGTCTTCGCTCAATTTCGCATTGAAGTCCGAGGATGAACAAATGGCAATCTTGCTTCAGTTTCAAAATTTTCTTAACTCTCTTGATTTTTCCACGCAAATTTTCATACAATCTCGCCGTCTCGACATACGGCCATACCTGGCGACACTGGAAGCGCGCCTCAAAGATCAATTGAGTGATCTTATGCGTATCCAGATTGAAGAATACATCGCATTCATTCGCGCATTTACCGAATCAACCAATATTATGACCAAAACGTTTTTTGTGGTTGTGCCTTATTCGTCCGCAGCAATCGCATCCGATCCATCTTCGGGTGGAATGTTGGGTTCACTTTTTAGCGGGAAAAAAAATAAAGACGCAACGAGAACAAAAAATGAAAATGACATAGCCCACTTCGAAGAAGCGCGTTCACAACTCGAACAAAGAGCGAATGTGGTGAAGCAAGGGCTTATCCGCACGGGTGTTCGCGCGATTCCATTGGGAACAGAGGAGCTTATTGAACTTTATTACAAGATGTTTAACCCTGGAGACACGGATAAGAAATTGAAGGCAGAGGGGAAGTAGGAAACGTAGAATGTAAATCCTAGAGCATAGAGGGTGATGAGAATGAAAAGTTGAAAAATCAAAGTGAAAAGTGACAATGCAAAATTTAAAGTTGAGTTCAAAAAAAGATTATATGTTTTTGTATTGAGGCTCATAAAATTCATTGACAAATTACCAAAAGACTCTGTGTGTGATATTATGGGTAAACAATTGTTAAGGAGTGGCACAAGCGTTTTGGCAAATTATGTTGAGGCGAATTCGGCAAGTTCCAAAAAGGATTTTATAAACTTTTTCACCCATTCTCTGAAATCAGCAAACGAATCCAAGGTGTGGCTTGCTTTATTAAGAGATACTGGCAAAGGAAATCCTGGCGATCTTGCGTGGCTTTTAAAAGAAATGGCTGAAATATCAAATGTAATTGCTTCAAGTATATTAACCATGAAAGGAAAAAGGTGATTATTTTTTAATTTTAAACTGTAACTTTCAATTTTGATATTTGCATTTTAAACTTACGTTATGGGTTTTTTTGATAAGAAAAAAGAAAGCAAAGATTTGATGCCCATACTCCCTCCGGAGCTCTACGAGACGGGGGAGCTTGAGCTTCGCGATATCATTGCGCCATCGGCGCTCAAGGTCGGACCTCAAGAAATCAATCTTGGGGAAAAAGTGATGCGGACATATTTTATTGTTTCGTATCCGCGCCTTTTGTCGACCAATTGGTTTTCGCCGATCATCAACCTCGACAAGATTTTTGATATTTCTATATTTATTCACCCCATCGAAACCGCAAAAATACTCAAAAAATTCCAAAAAAAGGTCGCGGAGGTGCAAAGTCAAATTAATATCCGTGAAGAAAAAGGGTTTGTGAGAGATCCGATGCTTGATACCGCATATCAAGACCTGGAAAGCTTGCGCGACAAGCTCCAGCAGGCGCAGGAAAAGATTTTTGATGTAGGAATTTATATCACCATACAAGGTGATGATGATGATGACCTCAAAAAGGCGGCATCGGAAGTACGTTCTATTCTTGAATCCCGTCTTATTTATGTGCGCCCGGCATTGTTTCAACAGGAAGAAGGGTTCACCAGCACAATCCCCATCAACAAAGACGAGTTGAATGTACACTCAAAATTAAACTCTGCCCCGCTTTCAAGCTTATTTCCATTTGTTTCATTTGACCTCACCTCCGATCGAGGAATATTGTATGGCATCAATCGCCACAATTCATCACTCGTTCTCTTTGATAGATTTTCTCTTGAAAACTACAACTCTGTTACTTTTGCAAAATCTGGTTCAGGAAAATCTTACGCGACCAAACTTGAGATACTGCGTAGTCTCATGTTTGATGCCGATGTTATTGTAATAGACCCGGAACGGGAGTATGAATTCCTCGCCGAGGCAACAGGCGGTCGATATTTTAATATTTCGCTCACCTCGGAACACACCATTAATCCATTTGATCTCCCGATTCCACGTGAGGATGAATCTCCTGCAGACATATTACGTTCCAATATCATCACCCTCGTTGGACTTTTCAGAATCATGTTGGGAGGACTAACTCCCGAGGAAGATGCGATTGTAGATCGCGCGATTACAGAAACATACGCACTCAAAGATATCACCGCCGATTCCGATTTCGGTTCTATTGAACCGCCGCTTCTTTCTGACTTCGAAATGGTTCTCTCTGGAATGAAAGGTGCTGAATCGCTTGTTCAAAAATTAAGCAAATATACCCGGGGAACGTGGTCGGGTTTTCTTAATAAACCTACCAACGTAGATATCAATAAAAAATTCATTGTGTTTTCGGTACGAGACATGGAAGACGAATTGAAGCCTGTGGCGATGTACATTATCACCCACCACATCTGGAATTCTATCCGTAAAAACCTCCGCAAGAGGCTTTTGGTTGTCGATGAGGCGTGGTGGATGATGAAGTCGGAGGACACGGCGTCATTTCTCTTTGGTCTTGTAAAACGAGGAAGGAAGTACTATTTAGGGGTTGCTACCATCACGCAGGACGTGGGGGACTTCCTTCGCTCTCCATATGGTTTGGCAATTATGACCAACTCATCGATTCAGCTTCTCCTCAAACAATCACCTACAGCCATTGACGCGCTCCAGAAAGCGTTCAATTTGACCGAGGAAGAAAAATACCTCCTTCTTGAGTCAGATGTGGGAGAAGGCATATTTATCGCTGGACTCAAGCGTGTAGCCCTCAAAATCATCGCTTCCTACACCGAAGACCAGATCATTACATCCGACCCGTCTCAAATCCTTGCGATCAAGAAAGCGAAACAGGACCTAAAATTCGCTGAAGGGAAAATATAGGGGTTTCCGTTGTTCACAGAATAGTTGGTATAAATACTTGTTTTCTAATATAATTAAGTTGATGAGATTTTTTGGAATATCGGGTACGAAAATGGTATCAGCGCGAGTCGCCCTATATGGTGGTTTGATATTTTTGATTACGTTTTTTCTTGCAGTTCCTTGGGCGAGTTCTGCGCAAACAACAAATGCGGAGCTTTCTAGTATTGTAAAACAAATCCAAGAAGCAATTGTGCGCGGTGCGACCGAGGAAGAGATTGCTCTTCTGCAAAAAAAGCTTGTTAATGCGCAAATATCTCAGTCTGTGGAAGTAAAAATAACGCCTGAATATCCTGGTCCTAATGAAGATGTCACGGTGGAGATTATCAGCTATCAAACAGACCTTCAGCGCGCAAAAATAACATGGGAATCAGGAGGTAAAACGTTGGCAACGGGCTTTGGTGTTATAAAACAAACAATTCGAACAAAAAACGCCGGAGTCAGAACCACTCTCGCGATCAGCATAAGCACGCACGAAGGTCTTTTTATATCAAAAAATGTGTCCGTCACACCAATAGAACTAGAGATGCATTGGGAAACCTCTTCCTATACTCCTCCGTTTTATCGAGGAAAAGCACTCCCTTCACCCAAGAGCGAAATAAAAATTGTGGCCTTGCCTAATTTTATTGACACCAACAAGAACACTGTTTCTGAAAAAAACTTGGTGTATATTTGGCGAGCACAAAACGGAACCATCCTTAACCAGGGATATGGAAAATCTTACGCCTATACACCAGCTCCAGATGGGATTGGTTTTGAACGCCCCATAGACGTGGACGTTTCGAGTCTTAACAATACGCTTCGCTCAAAAAAGAGATTTTATATAAAAGCGTTTTCACCCTTAGTGCAATTTTATGAAGACAACCCTCTTTTGGGCGTTATGTACGATCATGCATTACTCCAAGAAGTCGTTCTTTTAAATGATGAGATTGCACTCCGAGGAGAACCGTTCTTTTTTTCACAAACACATAAAAATACCGGAAAACTTGTCTACCAATGGGCACAGAACGGAAAAAGTATTGCCAATGAATCTGGATCTTCAATTATACTTCGCAAAGAATCTCCATCAGAAGGTTCTTCGAGGATTAATCTTTCAGTAAAAAATTCAGAAAATATTTTTGAGAACGCATCACGCTCGTTTATGATGCGCTACAGTAAAACCGAATCTTTATTTTAACACTTCTCCTGTATTATGAATCTTACTAAGCAAAAAAATATACTAAAAAAATCTGTTGGTTTTTTGAGTGCGTTTCTCTTTCTATTTGGCGCACGCATTGTTTCTGCATATGCTCTCCTGGAATCAATTCCCGGCGTTGCTGCAGGTAGTGCTCCGACTCTGTCCACCTATTTGCGTGCGGTATTTCTAACTGGTATTGGGCTTGCTGGGGTACTCGCGGTGCTTATGATTGTCATTGGCGGGATACAATACATAGGGAGTGGCATGTCACCCTCGGGGAAAAGTGACGCGAAAGACAAAATTACTAATGCCATTATGGGTCTTCTTCTTGCGCTTCTTTCGTGGCTTATTCTCAACACCATTAACCCAAGTCTCGTTTAACAAGAGACATAAAAAGATTGACTATGGAAACTACTAATAACAAAACAAAAAAAATAATTATTATCGCGATTGTTGCAATCGTTGTTGTTGCAATCAGTATATTGGGTTGGGTTGTGTACGGTGGTAATGGTGGAGGTGTAATGGGAGAAAAGATAAGGACGTTTCTTCCATTCGGAAATGGTGCAGAAAATCGCACCGTTGTTCCTATAAATAATCCAGAAGCAAGTGGGGGAATAATCGTTGGCGAAGGTAACCAGGAAATATCATTGCTACACAAACTTCACAACTCCCCTGTTGCAGGCGTTTACGCGTTTACAAAAAAAATAGTCGGCACCACAACGCAAGACGTTGTGGTGCGTTACATAGAACGCGGTCTTGGTCATATTTATGAAACCAATATGTTCGACCTTAAAGAAACGCGAATTTCAAACGAGACTCGTCTAAAAATTTATGAGGCATTATGGGGTAATTCAGGGAATGGGGTAGTAATTAGATATTTAAATGGTGATAATAACGACACGGTACAAACATATTCGATGGTGCTACGTGATATAAAAAATGCCACAACAACAGAAGAGGGGAAGCGTGTTGAATCTGATGGTGTATTTTTGCCAGAAAAGATTAGTGACGTTGCTATATCACAAGAAAAAGGTGACCGAATGTTTTACATTCTTCCTTCGGGTGATTCTTCGGTAGGAATCACGGTGGGATTTGATGGCAAAAAGCAGGTGCAACTTTTAGATTCCCCGCTTAAAGAATGGTTATCCTTTTGGCCAAACGACAAGCTTATCACACTCACCACCAAGCCGTCACAAAAAGTTCCTGGGTATATGTACTTCCTTGATGCTCAAACCGGAAAGACATCCAAGGCTCTTGGGGGAATCAATGGCCTTACCACGCTTACCAGTCCGGACGGAAAAGAAGTTCTCTATTCGGAAAGTAGCAACAATGGTATCAATCTTTTTGTATACAATGTAACAAAAGATACGAAAACTAAACTTTCACTTACTACACTTCCTGACAAATGTGTGTGGAGTAAGCACAAAAAAGGAATTTTATATTGCGGTGTCCCGCAAACACCTCCTTCTGGAAGTTTACCTGACCTTTGGTACCAAGGAGTTGTATCGTTCTCCGATGATATGTGGATGATCGACACCGCAACGGGAATCACGACAATTCTTGTTAATCCTACAAAAGTTGCCGGTGAATCAATTGATGTGACCAAACTCTCTTTAAGCCCCGATGAATTATTTCTTTTGTTCGTCAATAAAAAAGACTCCGCGCCATGGAGTCTCAAGTTAGTAGGATCTGAGCTTCAGTAGCTTCTTAAGCTTCGTTAGCTTTTAAGGTTGCTCCCTTCAAGCTCTTGAAGCTAGGAAGCTGGTGAAGCTTTATCTTATTCCTCAATGGCAATATATTTAATTACTACGTGCCGCCCCCTGCCTTCACCCACTGACTCTGTTTTAATATCTTTTACATTGGAGAAAATAGAGTGAATGATCATGCGTTCATAAGGAGACATGGGGTTCATTTCTACGTCACTTTTAAAATATCGTGCTCGCTCTGCAAGCATTGAAGCCATACTTTTAAGTTCTTCGGTTTTTTTCCCTTGATAATTGTTTACATCAATCACGAAGGAGGTTTGCTCTTTTCTGTTGGTGCCTGCCTGCAGTGCTACGCCCGGCCTGTCTGCGTGCGGATACGCACAGGCAGGCGCAGGCAGGGTTGCCTTATCTGAAATTCTTTTTATGACGTGACTTAACGCCGCAAGATGCATCCCATCGCGCCCGATAAGAATCTGGGGGTCTCCCGTTTTTATCTGAAAACAAACCGTCCCTGTAGTTTCATCATTCACAACAGTCAACTCGTATGATACATCGAGTAGAGAGAGCATTTCTTCGATGGTTTTTTTTATAGCTTCGGTGTCCATGCACTGTGTAATATATCAGTGAGAAGCGTCTTTATCAACCCCATCAGAAGTTGTAATCATAACCATTGCCCAAATTTCGCGAAAGCACCCCCGAAGAAACATGTAGTGTGATTTGGCGATAAAACCACAACAACTTCTATGGGTCAGTCCCGCAGTAACTGTCTACCGCCCGCCTGTTGGTAGGCAGGTGGTAGGAAGGGAAAACAAACACCAGAGGATTCCCACGAGTGCTGTAGGTGTGAGAAATTGAGATGTAACTAACCCTGTAATTTGAGAAAAATTATTCCGTTAGAATGATACTGCTTTTCCCTCCTGGACAATTTGAAGTGCTTTTCTTTTTACAATAAGCTCGTGGCCGATTGAGAAGAGGTTGCTCACGAGCCAATAAAGAGCAACTGCTGAAGAAATGGAATACGCGACAAAGAAAACAATCCCCGGCAACATATATCTCATTTGCACATTCATGTTTTTGGCAAATTCATCCTTAAACGATATATCTCCTTTCTTTTTTTCACCAATATCGACAGGAATTGGTGGCATGGAAAGTTTCATTTGGAAATATTGAGAAATCCCTGCAAGTGCCGCGAGGAATATGTTTTTCTTGGCCATATCTATGAACCCCAAAAAGTGCATATTTATCTGCTCAGGAACGGCAACAAAAGAGTATAGTAAGTTTTGGTCTATGTTGTGTGCAAGTCCTTTAAAAAACACCCAATAGAGCGCAAAAATAACGGGAAGTTGTACCAGCATTAAAAAACACCCCGAGAACGGATTTACTCCGTGCTTTTTATATAAGTCCATGACTTGTCGCGCCTGCTCTTGTTTGTCTTTGTGTTTTTCTTTAACTTTTTTTATTTCAGGCTCTATGCTTCTCATTTTTGCCTGAGATGCGACTGATTTGTGAGAAAGAGGCAGAATAATGATTTTGACAAGCAATGTAAGGATCACAACCGCTATACCCACATCTGCACCAGGAACATGGGAAATCAAAAAAACCAACCCATTATACAGTGGTTGATAAAAGATTGTGTTAAAAGTTTGTGAGATCATTCTTTGTATTTTAGTACGTTATCTACCGTCTTGTAAACCCCCACACCCATAGTGGTGTCCCTTACTCCTACTAAAATTTTTTTAAGAAATTTGAATGCGACGAAATTTTGCCCTAACACCACCATGGGTGTTGGGGTAAAGCCGGTTACACAAGAGGGTCTATGTTATTTTTCTGCCAAGGATGACAACAAAGCACTCTTCGCACGCCCATAATGGTCCCCCTCAAAACTCCATATTTGTCGATTGCTTCTATGGTGTACTGCGAACATGTTGGGTAAAAAACACATGTTCCTGTTCTCGTGACCTGTATCCGACGCAAAAATCCTTGATCGGGGGAAATTGTTTTTTGATAGAACTTAATGATTGCAATGAGTGCGCTCTTCATTTTGTGTTTTCATAAACACAATTACACAAGAGATGTGTGTTGTGTTCTAAATAATCCGCCTACCTAAGCCATGGCGCCTGCCTGTGCCGAAGTCACGGCAGACAGGCTCGCGATCAGGCGGCGCGCAGGCAAATGCTTTGAGGAGTAAGTTATTTATTTCCTGTTCAAGTGTTGAAAAAGACAACGCCGTTGAACCCTTTTTAGCGAAAAACACTCCGACCACGGGAATTATTTTCAACGCGCTGTTTTTTTTAATAACATTATATCCGCGTCGTTTGAGTAAGTTTCTCTCTGTCGCTTTTTTTGATATTTTACCTGAAACAACAAAGGAGAATTTACTTTCTGTGATTCCGGGAAGTGGTGAAAACTTGAAAGAAAAATGGTCGGAGGAAATAGTTTTACCTTTTTTTATTATGAGGGGAAATAGCTCTGTACCGACCTTTCTTTTTTGTGGAAGCATGAGGAGTTTTGGATATTAGGCGCTAGGCAGATTAGAACACTCAACGCAATAACAGGGGTAGCTTTTCCCTTAACCCCCAACATTTAGGGCCTAATTTACTAGTATTACACACTGAGGCGCTTTCTTCCTTTCCTCGCCCTTCTTTTAAGAACATTTTTTCCGCCTTTTGTTTGTTTTCTTACAAGAAATCCGTGTGTTGTTTGTCGTTTCTTCTTTTTGGGTTGATATGTTCTGGACATAATATTTATTTATTGCATGAAGATGATTAATTTTATTTTTTGCGTCCTTCCACAAACAAGCAATGTACCTTGATGGTACTTACTTACGGGCTCATTGTACATCACTCTAATAAATTTTCAAGTCCCCATGGTCGGGATAATAAAGAATATTGAATCAATACGGGGGGTAAGCTTATTATAGGGGGTTGATTGTTTTTTAATAGACGAGTACAATATCCACACATTACGCACACCTTATGAACATATCTGTCTTTTTTTGGTAAGTTTTACAATTGTTAATTAAGTATATAATTACAAGCACGAAACTATTAAATCTATCTATGCTTGATAACAAACAACTTTGGGAACATGCGCTCGTCGAGATTGAGTTGAATGTATCGAAAGCAAATTTTAGCACATGGTTTAAAAACACTCATATTATAAAGCGTGACAGCGGAACAGTTTTTTTAGGAGTTCCCAATGAATTTGTAAAAGATTGGTTATTTAATAAATACCACAAATTTATCCTCAAGGCCCTTCGTGTGACCGAGGAAGGGACTCGTGGCCTTGAGTATATTGTATACAAAGACGATCATCCTCCAAAAGAAAGCGCCCAGGGTACCCACAAAGAACTGCGCGAACCCATAGGAACACCACTTCCTTCATTTAATGATTTATATATAGATAAAGAGGATAACCTGAATCCAAGATATGTATTCAGCTCATTCATTATTGGTCCCTTTAATGAACTTGCCCACGCGGCTTCACAGGCAGTCATAAAAAAACTTGGTACAGCATATAATCCGCTTTTCATTTATGGAGAAACGGGATTGGGTAAAACACACCTCATCCAATCAATAGGAAACTATGTAAAAAAAATGGGGGTGGGGAAAAAAATACACTATACTACGTCTGAAAAATTTTCGATTGACTATATAAATTCGGTTCAGGCAAATAAAGTAAACGGTTTTAAGGAAAAATACAGAAAGTATGATATTTTAATCATGGATGATATTCAGTTTCTTTCAAACAAAGAAAAGACGCAGGAAGAATTGTTTCATTTATTTAACACCCTATACGACAACAATAAACAAATTATTTTTTCTTCAGACAAACACCCAACCTACATTCCTGATCTTGAAAATCGTCTCAAATCAAGATTTGGCGCAGGAATGATTGTTGACATACAAACACCGGATTATGAATCGCGACTCGCGATTTTGAAATCCAAAGCAGGAACAAGTAACTTTTCACCCCCCGACGAAACTCTTGAGTATCTTGCGTCAATCATACAAGGGAACATTAGGGACCTTGAGGGTGTATTAAACCTTGTAATATGCCAATCTCAACTCAAAAACAGGTATCTAAACCTCAATGAAATCAAGGTGCTTATTAAAAACAGCGCCAAACCAAGAAAATCGGTCTCTATCAAGGATGTTATAAAAACTGTTGCTGAATTTTATAACATCGAAGAAGAAACTATTTATGAGAAAACGAGAAGGAAAGAAGTAGTGAAGCCTCGTCAGGTTGTTATGTATATTTTGCGGGAAGATTTTAATATTTCTTTCCCTTCTATTGGTCAAAAACTTGGTGGGAGAGATCACACCACAGTGATTCACTCTTGTGAAAAAATAAAAAATGATATTAAACATGATAATTTTTTATTACAAGAAATAGAGCAGATTCGCGGAATATTGTAGTGTAGGGGTGTTTACAAGGTGTGTATTTTAAAAAAATAACTGTTAATAAAAATGTATAGGCGATGGAATTTTTATTTACTACCCACAGTGTGTTTTTTTAAATAACATTTTATACACATATAAAAAATAAAAATGGATTACAGGGAAAGGATATTTTTGATTTATCAACATATACACAGGGATAGTATATATAATATATTTTTAATATAAATAAACATATATATGAAGTTAGAATGCGTGAAGGATAAATTAAAAGAAATAGTTTCACTTGCGGAAAAGATTACCGGAAGATCTCAAGGACTTCCCATTCTTCAATCAATATTATTAACCAGCGAAGGAAAGACATTAAAAATTCGCGCTACAAATCTTGATATTGGTGTGGAATTTGAGATTCCAGCGAAAGTAGAAAAAAAGGGAACCATATCTGTTCCCGGGTCAATATTATCCAATACACTTACTGGTTTACAAGATGCAAAAAACATATCCATCGATTTATTAAACAACAATCTTTTTCTTTCCACAGAACACACGTCAACAACAATAAAAAGTTTTCAACCAGATGATTTTCCAACACTTCCTGTTGTGAAGGAAGGGGAACCCGTGATAATACCCGCAAAAAAACTTACCGAGGGATTAAGATCCGTGTTATTTAGCGCTTCATCTTCTGATATAAAACCAGAAATCGCAAGTGTTTTCATCCACACAGAGGGGGAATATATATTATTTACTGCGACCGATTCATTTCGGCTTGCCGAGAAAAAAATACAAAACAAAAAAACAAACGAGTTTCCTGGGATTATTATTCCACTGAAAAATGTCGTTGAAATAGTGAGAATTATTGAAAATACCAATGAAGACATAACTATTCACACAAACAAAAACCAACTTTCTATGTATTACGATAGTGTATATATAACCTCAAGAATCATAAATGGAATTTTCCCCGACTATAAACAAATTATCCCTAAGACATATACCACCGAAATTATTGTGCTCAAACAAGACCTTATAAACGCACTCAAGGTAAGTAATATTTTTTCAGATAAGTTCCATAAAACAAACTTCGTTATTCACCCCCAAGATAAATTATTTGAGATTAACACACAAAACGCGGACGTCGGAGAAAATATGACAAAAATAGATGCTGCACTTTCAGGAGATCTTCTTGAGATAGGATTTAATAATAAATATATTCTTGACTGCCTCCAGTTTATCAAAGAAGATAGTGTTGTTATGCAGTTTAATGGAGAAAATAAACCTATGACCATAAGGGGACTCGGTGATAACTCATTTCTTTATTTAGTGATGCCGATTAATAAATAGTTAAGAAAAATTTTCACCAGCTTCTCGACACTCAAAAACTTCCGAAGCTAAAAGCTTAATAAAGTATGGAACTTCAAAAACTATCCACCCTTCTTAATAAATGGCGACGACTTGCGATATCACATGAAACAATAAAAAAAGAAATAATAGAAACAATACATAAAAAAACGGGGGTAATGGTAAATCTAGAAAAAATCTCCACAAAAAATAACATCCTTTCGATCAATGAAAGCCCTGGAGTAAAATCAGTAATTTTTATACACAAACAGCAAATCCTCGAAGCATTAAAAGAAAAACTGGGGAATAATTCTCCCACTGATATCCGATAACAAATCTTTATTGGATGCCGTAATCCTCCTCAGTCTTGTTGCGGATACAACGAATGGACTGTTTTGTTTAATCACTATTTATACCAAACAAAACACTTACCGAACTCGTGTTAAAAACCGAATCATATCCAACAACACGAAGGGTGTTTCCTTGTGGCTTCATACCATCTATCTCGTTGGGAATAAAAGAAAAACCAAAAGGATCTTTGTTTGAAGATCCAATAAATATGTCATTCACAAAAAAATCTGCACGGGCAAGAGGGAATCTTCCTGCGCTGTTAATACTTACAAATACTTTTCCACTAGCATGTAACGATGCGCCATCGTTGGGGTATACCACGGTAATATTTGGCGAGAATCCCGGTCCATGAACATCATCAACCTCTTTCGGGATGATATCTCTTGATTGTTCACCAATACCCTGTCTCGCAACCCACTCCCTCACAGGCTTTTCCCATAAAGAAAATTGGGGGTCACCTTCAGGATGTTCCGGACGGGGGCCGAGTGGATTATTTTTATCAACCCAGTAAAGGATTTCGTGGACATTCGTCAAAATGCGCTCCTCTTTTGTTTCCTCTGGTGTGTATTCTGTTGCAAGCTTTCCGGAAATACGATCGATAGTATAAGCTTCTCCACCTTTCCAAATACCGCGTAAAATTGGTTTAAGTGTTGTCGGGTATTTTAGCACCGGTTTTTCAAACACAACACTTTGATAATCAGGGTCGCTCAAAACTTCTTTCATAAACGAGTTCCACATCGGCGCAACAATAAATCCCGCCACCTTTTTTTCCATCGGGGTGTTGTCATTATTTCCAACCCATGCACCGAGCGAAAATGTGGGTGTATAACCAACAATCCAAGCATCTTTGTAATCGTTGGTAGTACCTGTTTTTACCGCCACATCTTTTCCCGGAAAATATAAATACGATTGTGCCCCGAATGCTGGAGTACGTGCCACATTATCCGAAAGCACATCACTGATTTGAAGCGCCACGTTTTTTGAAAGAACCTCTGTTGAGCGAGGATAGAACTCCTCGAGCACCGCGCCACCCTTATCTTCAACCCGCAATATTCCCTGATGGGGATTACGCACGCCATTGTTTGCAAACACACCATAGGCACTCGTCATATCAAGCAGAGAAACTTCTCCGCTTCCCAATACAAGAGTGAGGCCGTATTGATTTTCTCCCGCAAGTTTTTCAATACCCATCTTTCTGGCGGTTTCGATTGAGTCTTTGATTCCCGCAAGGTAAAGAACTTTCATGGCGGGGATGTTGATTGATTGAGCAAGGGCGTTTCGGAGAGTCACGGGACCACGGAATACATTGTCATAATTTCCCGGTCTGTCGCAAACTTTTGGATCTGTGGCAGAGTTAAGGGGTTTTCCGTTTGTATCACACCGTGTATCAAATTCTGTTTCAAGGTCAAACACCACCGTTTCCGGCGTGTAACCTTTTTCAAACGCTGCCGCATAAACAAATGGTTTAAACGCAGAACCAGGCTGACGATGTGCAAGGGCGATGTTAAAATTACCTTCAGCTTCTCGATTGAAATAATCGCGCGACCCGACCATAACCAACACCTCTCCGGTGCGTGGGTCGATTCCTACCATGCCGGCATTTTTTGCATTGAATTTTTTCTCGTTTTCATTTCCGAATGTTTCTACAGCACTCTCGGCCTTTTTTTGAAGATCGTAATCAAGGGTTGTGATAACCTTGAGCCCGAGTCCCGTCAGTGCCTCTTCCCCATATTTTTCTGCGAGATATTCCCTTACCCATGTCACAAAGTGTGGCGCCTTAATACCATGCGTCTCCTGGGGTAAAAAAGTAATATTTTCGGCAATCGCCTTGTCAAATTCTTCAACGGTTATGAAACTTAATTCACGCATCCTTAAAAGAACCAACTTTTTTCTTTCATCAAGACGGTCTTTGTGGTTTCCATATGGTGAGTAAAACGTGGGTGCTTGAGGAAGTGCGGCGAGGTACGCGGACTCTCCAAGATCAAGTTCGCTCGCATGTTTACCAAAAAAAGCGAGTGATGCTTCCTCAACACCATATATGTTTCCTCCGTACGGAGCTTCGTTGAGATACAGAGTAAGAATTTGTTCTTTATTGAGAATTTTTTCAATTTTAACCGCAAGGACCCATTCTTTAAGTTTTCGCGATATGGTTTTTTCTTTTGTGAGAAGCGCGTTTTTTACCACCTGCTGGGTAATCGTTGACCCACCCTGCCCGTAGCTTCCTGTGGTGATATTGGCGAGTATTGCACGGATGATTGAAGAGGGCTTGATTCCAAAGTGTTGGTAAAATTCGGCGTCCTCTATTGCCACCGTCGCATTTTTAACATAACGAGATATTTGGTCAAGAGGAACGACAGTTCTTTTGGTGGTGTCTTGGATGCTATAGAGAAGAATTTTCCCTGTTCGGTCGTAGATTTTACTTGATTCCACAATCTTTCGCTCCTCAAACGATCTAAAATCAGGAACCCTTATGGTCACGATAAAAATAGCAATAATTCCCGCGGAAAAAAATCCCAAACTTAAAAAAAAGAGCCCCAACGTTTTAAGCGGGGGAACACGAAAAATCCCTCGCGCCCGTTTCGTTTCAGATTTTTTCCTTGACATATAGAAGAATTATATCATGAAACATCCTCACTTCTTAATGCGTGCGGGGGGAATCGTTTACTGGTTTAGTTGGAGTATGATATGCTAAAAAAGAATGAAAATCCACAGGGCTTGATCCACTGTGCTTTCTGGGCTTGTGCTATAATAAAAACACTATGGAAACATTAATTTGGCCGATAATTGGTTTCGTGTTTTTCCTTGTCCTATTTGGACTCCGGATAGTTGATCAATATGAGCGCGGAGTCGTGCTTACTCTCGGTAAATACACAGGAACGCGAACGCCTGGTTTGACGTGGATTCTGATTGGAATTCAGAAAATGACCAAGGTTGATTTGCGTATTACCACTACTGATATCCCACAACAAGAAGTTATCACCAAGGACAATGTTCCCGTTGGTATTAATGCGGTGGTATATTTTCAAGTTCAAAATGCCGAGCAGGCTGTTTTGACTATAAAAGATTACACGCTCGCGGTTTCCCAATACGCACAGGCAGCACTTCGAGATGTTATCGGCAGTATTGAACTTGACTCGCTTTTGTCAGAAAGAGAAAAAAATGCCGAAGAAATCCAAAAGATTGTTGCGGAAGCAACGGGGTCCTGGGGCATTTTAGTTACTGATATTAAAATCCAAGATATAGAACTTCCAGCGGACATGAAGCGCATCATGGCAAAGCAAGCGGAGGCAGAACGTGAACGTCGAGCAGTTATCATCAAGGCAGAAGGAGAATTTGCGGCGTCAGAGCGACTTGCTCAAGCGGCGGGTGTCTTAAGCAGTACGCCGGGCGGTATTTCAATGCGAACCCTACAAACAATAGAGAAAATAAATCCCGATCCTTCCAAAACGGTTATTTTTGCTTTGCCAATAGAATTTTTTGAAGGAATAAAAAGTCTCTCGAAATATTTGGACAAGAAATAAATAAAGTATTTAAAACATGCCCGCAGACTTTAATGATATTGTGCGAGAAAAATTAGATCAGTTACTTGGTGGTTCCTAACGCTACTTTATTTCTTTCAAAAAGCCTTCGATGAGGGCGACCGTGTCGTCCGTCTTTTGAAATACTGATTTCCAAATCACGACAATATCCGCGTCGTTAAAAAATGACCGCTCCACCTCGCGAAGGGTATCGCCCCCAGCAATAGAGATCATAATGTTGTAGCTTCCCTTTATTCGGCGGATTTCATGTAAAGGGATTTGTTTTTCTCGATTAAATTTTTCCTCGTCTACGCCTCGGTGGATAATAACGACTGGGGGAACCTTTTTTAGTGCGCGCAAAACAGACAAAGGAAATTCGACATTCATCATGTCAATCATCGCGTCAAGGCCGTTCTCCTCGCATTTTTCCACAAACGAATTAAGGGTTTCTATTGGCGCACTTCCTAAAGCAATCGCGGCACTTGCTCCGCCTCGCGCGGCTATTTCAACCTCCGTTTCTCCTCTGTCCATTGTTTTCAAGTCGGCAACTATGTAAGGAAAAAATTCATCACTTTGTATGGTTTGCGAGGTTGATTTTTGAGCGGTTGCTGTTCTAGAAAGTGCCGATTGAAATAATGTTGAAAGTACGGAATTCGCCGATACATTAGCCATAGCCACGGGTGCTAAAATTTGTCCTGACAGATGCGTTTCATACCAATTACGAATTTGGCGAATTCCGTACTCGCCATATCTTTTTATAAGTGGCGTTCCTGCTTCAATAATAATTCGGTCGCTTTTTGGCAAGCTGCTGATTATTTCATGAGCGTCTTCAAGTGTGCCGTTCAATGCCACCTGTAAATAGCGTTTTTTGGGATTTAACCTAGTTGTTGATTTGTTCACCACAGATAATCTCATTGTATTAGATTTAGACAAATTTTACTAATTACGGAATAGACCAATAAACACATACACGTATTGCTTTAGGTCACCCAGCGCGGCGGAATTTAAAAAACAGCCGTTGTGTGGTACAGTAATCACTATATGGCTATTGTAACTGACAAAAAAACAATCGACGAAATTCTCGAACGTGGTGTTGCCGAAGTTATTCAAAAGGATAGTTTGCGCGCAAAACTTTTATCAGGGAAAAAACTTCGTATTAAATACGGCATTGATCCGACGAGTTCTAATATACACCTCGGAAGGGCTGTCTCTCTTTTGAAACTAAGAGATTTTCAAAATCTTGGACATACCATCGTATTTATTGTGGGGGACTTTACGGGCGTGATTGGTGACACATCCGATAAGGACAGCGAACGACCGATGCTCACCAAAAAAGAAGTGAAAGAAAACATGAAGTCGTACATCGCTCAAGCAAAAAAAATCCTTTCGCCAAAAAATCTCGAGATTCACTACAATTCAAAATGGCTCGGCAAACTTCGGTATGACGAGATCGGAGAACAGGCAGATGCGTTTTCTCTCGCCGACTTCATTTCAAGGGAGAATATAAAAAAACGTCTTGAGTCTGGTTCACGCATTTCGCTTCGCGAAGTTCTCTACCCATTGATGCAGGGACAGGATAGCGTCGCCATTAAGGCAGATGTTGAAATAGGGGGAACTGACCAGAAGTTCAACATGCTCGCTGGAAGGAGGCTTCAGGAGCGTTCAAAACAGAAACCGCAAGATATTCTCATGACGAATCTTATCGAAGGCACGGACGGGCGAAAAATGAGCTCCTCGTGGGGAAATACCATAGATCTTCTCGATGAACCGCAAAACATGTTTGGCAAAGTCATGAGTTTGAACGACTCTCTTATTGTAAAATATTTTATACACTGCACGAGAGTATCAATGGAAGAAGTGAAGACAATAGAACAATCTCTCAAGGGGAACACCGTAAACCCGCGCGATGCGAAACTCAAACTTGCCGAAGAAATTACCGCGCTGTATCACGGAGGAAAGAAAGCCCTACAGGCACGAAACGATTTTATAAACACGTTCGCAAAACGCGGAGCGCCTACCGACCTCAAGGAAAAAGTAGTTGTGCGAGGAACAGTGTTGCGTGAAGTCGTAATCGCGCTTGGTCTTGTGGCATCAAAAACAGAATGGAGAAGGCTCATAGACCAGCGTGCTGTAGAAAACACAGAAACAGGAGAAATAATTCAAGACCAAAGTTTCAAAATAGAACAAAATGGAATCTTTAAGATTGGCAAAAAAAGATTTTTAAAAATCGCCGTACAATAAAAGAACAATTTTTCCTCCCAAAACGTAAACACCCCCTTTGATTAAAAACAAAGGGGGTGTTTACTAAAACAGACTACAAATCGTCTCTATCATCCATACTCTCAATTTCATCGTCCTCATCATCTATATCGCCGAGAGCAAGATCCACATCTTCAGGGTCTACGTCTTCGAGCTTCTCGTCTTCACTCGTGAAATCATCATTCCGTTTAGCCATATTCTTATAACAAATAATTTGTAATTATTTAAAAAACGACCAGGTATTCTAGTACTCAATAAACTACTTTTAATAAACAAAACTCGCAATATCTATCTGTGGATATCGTGGAAAATGGGAAAAGTAGTAACAGGATTTATATTCAACCATACCACCCACCCACATTCTTGCATATTTGTATCAGAATATGATTAATGTGACAATATGTCTCTTGCAATGGTGTGGATAACGTGTGAACAAACCCTGTCTCCTGCATGTCTTCAGCCCATTGAATTACAAGAAATCCTTTTTACTGTTTTGTATACCCCGTGAAGCAATGCAGGTAATTCCTACAGCAATCGCATCTGTTTCGTCGTCGTGTCGCGCATCGCCTGTTAATCCCAAGAGCTTTTGTATCATGAATGATACCTGTTCTTTATCAGCTTTTCCATATCCCGTGACAGCAATCTTGATTTGAAGTGGCGTGTATTCATACAAAGTAAGCCCTCGCGAAACGGAAGCGTATATAATTACTCCGCGCGCTTCCGCGACGCGCATCGCAGTTTTTTGGTTGCTGTTGAAAAAGAGCGTCTCAATAGCAAGCGCCTCCGGTTTATACACACCAATGATTCGACTCAATTCTTCACCGATAAGAATCAAGCGATTTTCAAAGGGAAGTTTTGAAGATGTTTTGAAGCAGTCGGAATACAACAAAATTTCTTTCCCGTCTTTTTTTTCGAGCACCGCAATACCCAGTCGTTCATAACCTGGATCTATAGCAAGGACACGCATCAGAGTAGTTGAAAGTTAGTAAAGTCCATAAAGTTATAAAGTCACCAAATAGTTCAAAGTTAGTAAAGTCCATAAAGTTTTTAAAGTGATAAAGACGTAGATGTTTGCATGTATATAGTTATAACATACTTTAAAAACTTCTTACTTTATAGGATTTTTTCGGTTTTTGTGTCCACTTTCTAACTTTATAAACTTTCTACTTTACAAACTCACTTCGCATTCGTGTAAATCTCCTGCACATCATCGTTGTCCTCGAGTTCATCAAGGAGTTTTTCAAGCGATTCACCGTCTTCTTTTGAAAGTTCGACAAAAGTTTTTGGAATAAATCCTTCTGATGTTTTTTCACCTGCCTGCCGCGACGCAGGTAGGAACGCCCAACTTGCCGCGCCCTGCGCCGCCAAGCTCGCTCCATGTTTTGAAAGCAAGTGTTTTATTTCCGCAGAAGTTCTATTTTTATTGTCGGTAAGTCCTTCGATAATAATTGCCACCCCGCCCGGTCCATATCCTTCATAGAGAACTTCTGCCATCTCTCCCGCATCACCGCCAGCCCCCTTTTTAACCGCACGCTCTATGTTTTCGTTCGGCATATTGATCGATCTTGCTTTTTCGATCACCGTGCGAAGTCCTGGGGCGTTCACGTTGCCCCGCGCCTTTTTTGATTCAAGTGCGACAAGGCGGGCAAGTTTTCCAAACATCTTACCTTTTTTGGCATCCGTCGCCATCTTCTTCGTCTTTATTTGCGACCATTTATTATGTCCGGACATTTTTGTTTACGAATATAAAAGGCTTATAGCTGTCAGTTTATAGTTTTTAGTGGGAAAAGCAAATAAGGCTTGTTTACCTTACTTGGTGGTTTGACCGCCAAGTGCATATACCAGGGATAAAAGTGGGGAATACTACGGCAACCGTTTTGTGATTATGAGAGAATTATCTCCATTTTCCATTTTTATATTTTTGAGCCTGAAAACATATAGATAGTTTGCGTATAAAAATAGCATGAAAACAACATTCGCAAAAAGTACTCCCCAGATCACTCCTTTTTCTGGAGATAATGTGAGGTATGTATACACAACAAAAAGATTTTTATGTATAAAAATCAATATCCCCGCATACAAAAACCATTTCAAAAGTTGAACATTTTTTATTGTTTTTAAGAAAATAATATTGAATAAATACACAGAGGAAACAGTTGTATAAATAAGTGAGGGTGATATTTCACTAAAATTAAAATCTTTGCCACCTTGTGTGGGAATGTGATTAACAAAAAAAACAAGAAAAAAATCTATAGCCAACAAAAACATTATTATAAAAAAGCCTTTTTCGTCCCTTTTTAATTTCATAAGTTTTAAAGTTATTTTTTATATTTATTTAAATTAAAAATATAAATAGCGGTAAATCCCGTACAAGCAAGGCTTATAATAAATGCGATAGCTAGAAAAAATACATTACCCCCAACAATATCTATTAAATTTATTCTAAAAACCTTTAGAAGCAGAGAATCAATGGCTAAAAAAACAAAACTACAAGCACTTGCGCGGCAGATAGTATGATGACTTCTCTAAGTGTTTTTACAAAAGATTTAAATATTTTTTTAAACATATTTTAAAAAATAACCTGCATACCAAAATAATGGATATACAGGTTAAGGGAGCAGGACTAACCCATTACTTTTTATTTAAGAAAAACGCGATGAAAAGGAATTTTGTATTTTTCCATAATATAGAGAACAAAAGATATTATAGACAAAATTATCAACGCATAAAAAAACATATCAAATAAGAAACCGGGGATGCTTGTAAGGGTATACTTGACTAAATCATTAACAATGTGAGTTGCGTTGTAAAGTATCGTAAAAACAAGAATTGCCTTTAAAAAAATGACATTGGAAAAATACTTAACATCGTAGTTTTTGTAGGCAAACAGTAGTGGTACTACCATCAAAGGGATGTCATTAACTACACCTACAACGATATCTACTAAACGTAGGGTTGAGATATCAGAAAAAACCGCAGTGGCAAAGATAGGTAAGCTAATAATTAAGTTTACCCAAGCAAATATTTTCCAGAACATAAGTTTAAAAATTAATTTTTAAAAAAGTCATTTAATGGCCCCCCCCGTCTCTATTTCCTGTGTTGCTGTAAACGAATCGCCTGATGCATGTAATAAGACATAGCGAGGGATTGAGCCATAACGATAGCTGAAGATAAAAGGAAATGTGTAAATGAGATCGGTGCATTAAATGTTTGATTTATTATTACATAAAAAAATTCAAGAGCACCTGATGCACCAATCGTGACAATAGTGATAGGTATATTGAGAGATATAAAGTATGTCACATAAACCACCATCGACATTTTTCTCCATGCAAGAATCGCGGGGATGACGAAAAATGGAACAATAGAAATGGCAAGTGCAATAGAAAAAATATTCCCCCCAAGAGAAGATGCGAACATTAATGAATCATCCATGGATGTGTGGAACATCCTCAAATCGAAACTGATAAACAAAGGGAGGGCAAAGAATATTGAATATAGGACCATCTCCCAACGTTGAACAATATTACGATTTAGGTCCTTCGCCATCTCCATTGGACTAATTAGTTTTTTTATATGCATAATCTTAAAGATTGAATTCGCAACTATTGTTGTATGATTACAATTATTTTTTTGAATAGACTATTCGGAGAATATCTAAAATACTATATACTTATATTAACATGACTGATTATGAATTTATGCGCATTGTTTTATCAAACTTATTCGCTGCAATTATCTTTGGGTCATTTGTCGCACTCATATTTTACATGGGTAAAATTCAATACATTCACAATCCATCTGAAAAAAAACATCGTTTAATGATAGGGGTTATCGGAATATTTATGTGTATCTTGCTTTCTATATGTCTTATTGTCTATGGAAAGGTGGTGTATATTCCCATTCGGTAACTTATAAAAACACCATGCAAATTTTATTATGCATGGTGTGATAAAGCAACTAACTATATTACTATGGATGTTTAACTGCAGTACATTGGCGTACTGTTCGCGGTTCCAGAGTAAAAACAGTTTCTCTTGCCAGGATTTGTGCTGGTGAGCGTCCTTATCGCATCATAATATGCACTACCTAAATCGTAGAGATTTGAGCAGTTGTTAGCACAAGAGAGAGCGTAAGGGGCAAGTTTATACCAAGCAATCCCCAATGCAACCCCAGTATAATACATGCCGTACACTACCACCCATGGTAGAGCCTCTCCCCTCATCTCCGCCGCATCAGCGTCCGAAAGCGGAATGAGATTCATCGCCTCGATCTCCGCCATCACTGCAGTAGGATTCCCTGCAAGTTCCGTGTTGACGGGACCTGCGGAAACGAAGGAAGGAACAAGTGCGGTGCATGCAATGGTAACTGCTATTGCAACAGATACTACCTCTTTCTTCAAAAGCATGAATGACCTCCTAGGGTCGTGAGTTTGGTATTGTAGGGTGCTATTTTTCAGGTACGATGTTCTGTATCTATCAAGGAGTGTACACGAAGCAATTTTTGAAATCAATATTGACAGGTGTGCCGAGGAGAAAAGTTGGGAATACTACGGCAACCGTTTTGTGATTATGAGGGAATTCTCTCCATTTTCCATTTTTATATTTTTGAGCCTGAAAACATATAGATAGTTTGCGTATAAGAATAGCATGAAAACAACATTCATAAAAAGTATACCAACAATCAATTCCTTTTCGGGAGACATTGTGTGTGTATACATAACCACCAGGTCTTTATATACGAGAATCAAGATTCCTGAATAAAAAAACCACTTCCAGAAAAGAACATTTTTGATAGTTTTTGAAAAAATGATGTTGAATAAGTATATAGAGGAAATAGCCATGTACACGAGTAATATCGGTGCCGTGTGGTTCGGTAGAATATTAAAAACAAATAGATTAAATGTAAAATTTAAAGATAATAAAAATATGCCCCAAAAAAAGATCTTGTCTCCTATTTTTAATGTTTTCATAAATTTTAAAATTAATTTTAAAAAATCGGGAGGCTAAAAGTTTTAGCCTCCCGATAAATGGCACTACTGTGTAGTGTTCAAGGTGAGATGGATGTCATATAGAGGTCCATTCCTGCCGGACTCAAGGATGCTCCACGTCCCGTGTAAACCATATAGTGCACATAAAGAATTGACGCAATAGATGCTATCACTAGGGCAGCCGCCCAACTCTCCCCCCTCATCTCCGCCGCTTGCTCATCCGATAGCGGAAGACCGATCTTATCGATTTCCGCCATCGCTGCGGTGGGATTTCCCGCGAGTTCCGTATTAATGGGACTTGCGGGAACTGGTGTTGAGACAACTATCGCACAAACAGCTACGACCGCCAAGAACAGCGACAGGAACTTCTTCAGCATGATGACCTCCTAGGGTCGTGGGTGGTATCTATGGTGTTAAGGTGCTACTTTCCAGATACGGTAATCTGTATCTAAAGGAGAGTGTACCCAAAGTAATACTTGAGGTCAATATTGACAGGGTTTAAAAGATAAGGTATTGTGTCGGAAGTTGATGAACTGCATGAGGAGTTCATTTTTTATTGTTCTTTACCAACCAAGAGGAAGAAGAAATGAAAGCAAGACTTACGATTTTGTGTGCAGTATCTGTCGGAATTATGGGAACTTCGGTATGCGCGGAAGAGGTTGTTGAAGAGGCCAAGCCTGAAGCGCTTGGTCTCGAACAAAAACTTGCTCGTGTATATGATCTCTACAGAAAAAACGACGCGGTTTCACTTAAGCCGAATGAAATGCAAGTAGGTATCGGTGTCGCGTATGCAACGAGCAGTCAAGAAACATTCGGAGTACGGCAAAGTACGCGGACGTTCACCACGCAATTATTTGCGAGCCGTGGTATCGGCGCAGGGATTGAAGTTTCTGCGGCAGTGCCATACGTGGCAACATCGCAAAGAGCTGAAACGTCAGACGCGGTACTTGCAAAGAAAACGGTGTTCGGCATGGGAGACACCACAGTGCGTATTCTCGGCACACTTCCCACAAAAGAAATAAGCGCGACGGCAATTTTTTCGGCAACATTTCCCAGTGGAAAGCATGAGCTCTCACGCAATGAGACGCATACTTCTCTGGGAGGAAACCTGAACAAAGTTTTACGGCCAGCATTTGTTTCGGGAGGACTTGCGTGGGAACACGATTGGGAGAGCAATGCGAACGGGCTTGGCTACACTATTGGACTGGGATTTTTTCTCAATCATGCGCTCTCGGTGGGAGGTGAAGTAAACGGCGTGATAGCGCTCAACCCAAAAACTGGCGCGGTACGGGACAACCAGAGCATGGGATTTAAGGTTGCTTATCAAACCATGCCTGATTTTGGCATCGTGGTGTCCACGAACACGAGTATGGGAACAAATACACCGCAGACATCGCTTGGTGTAACAACATACTGGAGGTTTTGATGAAAAAACCGATACGGTTTTTCTGGATTTTATTTCTCTTCATATTTTTTGTTCCCACGTATGCATCTGACGACGACGCGCATACTTGGGACGAGGTGCGATTTGGCGGTATTACGGAGCAAGGTCTCGATAATTCCTGTGGCCTTGCCTCACTTCTCACTATTATGCGTACGCACTTTGGGGATGAGCGATACGACGAATCGTCATTACTCAAGAAATATATGAAGGATGCGAGCGAGGAGTCGCTTGCGGAGACTATGAAAAACGGCTTCTCGCTTCTTGAAATGGAGAAGCTCGCCAAGTCGCTTGGATATGCAACCTCAAAGAAAACCCTTACATTCAGCGAGCTTGAGCGGCTGGTTTCTTTTGTACCAGTACTCGTATACCTTGAAGTAGGCAGGTTGCGACATTTTGCGGTAGTGCGTGGAATACAAAAAAACATTGTCCTTTTAGGAGACCCATCTCGGGGAAATGTAGAGTACTCGCGCGACGAGTTTTTGTCCGAGTGGGGAAAACGTAAAGGAGTACGAGCGAAAACCGGCGCAGGGCTAATCTTGGTACAAACTAAAGGGGTTCCCGCGAAAAAACTTCTAAAACAGCCTGGTGTGAAGGCATCACCGTCATTTACGGAAATGCAGAGGCAGTTGATAAAGTGAGAAAGTGTTAAATTTTTAGTACGGTAGTTAAAAGCGGATTGAGGTGAAAACCTGATCCGCTTTTTTGTTAACCTCTAAAATACAGTAAAGAACAATAAAACAATATCTACAGCAACCGCTCCTGGTTTTCTTCCGGAATATCAAATCCAAGATGTTCGTATGCTCGGCGGGTCGCCATTCTTCCGCGCGAGGTGCGCTCAAGGAGCCCCAACTGCATCAAATATGGCTCATGCACTTCTTCCACCGTTGATTCTTCCTCCGAGATTGCGGCGGCGATTGTGGAAAGGCCGACTGGCCCGCCGGAAAACTTACCAATGATCGTTTCAAGTATTTTTCTATCAGGTGCGGAAAGCCCCACCTCGTCGATCTGAAGAAGCGCAAGCGCTTTTCTCACTGTTTCTTTGTCCAACTCACCGCGGTGTACTTGCGCGAAGTCCCTGCATCGCTTGAGGAGATAATTTGCGGTGCGTGGTGTTGACCTGCTACGCTTCGCAATTTCAGAAGAAGCATCGCCCACGATATCAATACCAAGAATCTTTGCGGAGCGTTCTACAATCTTTTTAATCTCTTCGGGGTTATAAAACTCGAGGCGGAATGTACCACCCGAAAAACGCGAGCGAAGCGGGGAAGAGAGAAGCGCGATGCGCGTAGTGGCAGCAATCAACGTGAAGGGGGGAAGGTCTAATTGAATCGTGCGCGCAGACGGACCTTTGCCGATGATGATATCGAGTGTTCCCGACTCCATTGCTGGGTAGAGCACCTCCTCGATCATTTTGTTGAGCCGATGCACTTCGTCAATGAACAAAATATCTCCCGGGGAGAGGTTGGTGAGAACCGACGCAAGGTCTCCCACTTTCTCGATCGCAGGTCCCGATGTCGTTTTCATCTGACTTCCTGTTTCGTGGGCGATCAAATGTGCAAGCGTTGTTTTTCCTAAGCCCGGCGGGCCATAAAAAAGGAGGTGTTCTGGCGGGTGACCGCGTTCTTTTGCCGCCGAGAGGAGGATTTTTAGATTGTGTTTGATATTATCTTGCCCGACATACTCGTCCCATCGAGAGGGGCGGAGTGTTTGGTCAAGAAATGCTTCGACAGGCTCTTTTTTGGGGTCACTTGACATATTTTTCTCTTTATGCTATGCTTTACGCAGTTCTTAAAAAACTAAATTCTCAAGTAGCTTTCCTTTTATTTTTTGGAAAATTACTTTTTTGTTCCAGTCCCGTCAGAAGTTGTAATTGTTTTTATTGCCCAATGTTTCAAAAGCAAACATTGAGATAAGTATACAACAATTTGGCAATCGAACACCGACAACTTCACACGGGATTCCAGCATATAAACCTCTAAACAATTGAACAGCCAATGTTTCCATGGTACGCATCGAGGACGTTCTGGTACCTTCCCTTGCGGAAGATTTCCTGGGGTTATCCTTTGAAGCGTGCTTCACTTTCGGCATAATGCCAAAAGAATTGCTTAGAGGTTTATGTGCTGGAGTGTTTTTGTTCAACGCTCTACGTTCTATGGTTTTTAAAGATCTTTCTCCATATCTACCACTCGTTCCACTTCTTCCATTGAAGTAACGCCCGTGGAAATTTTCACCGCTCCGTCTTCTCTCATATCCAAAATACCCTGTCCCTTTGATGCCTCAATAATATCGCGTTCATTGGGGTTTTGTGTAAGGACTTTCTCAACCTTTGCGTCTAGGAGGATTGCCTCATATACACCAAGGCGACCTTTGTACCCAGTATGATTACACTTATCACATCCTACCGCGCGCCACACCTTCGTCAATGGATAACTTTTCCCTTGCTTCTTTTCTTCCACGGATGCTAAAATTTTTGTTAAAATTTTTACCTCGCGCTCGTTGGGTGCATCTTCTTTTTTACAAAACTGGCATAATTTACGAACAAGACGTTGGGCGATTGAAAGAGTGAGTGCGGCGGAGAGCACTTTCGGGTTCACACCAAGGTCGATTAAACGCGGAATGACCCCAGCGGCATTGTTCGTGTGAAGGGTTGAGAGCACCAAGTGACCAGTGAGTGCTGAATTAATGGCGATTTTTGCCGTCTCGCCATCGCGGATCTCGCCGATCATGATGACATCGGGATCTTGGCGCAGTGCGGCTCGGAGTCCAGAGAGGAAGGTGTAGTTTGAATTAGTATCCACTTGGGTTTGTGTAATTCCTTTCAAGTGATATTCAATCGGATCTTCGATGGTGATGATCTTAATTTCCGGCGTGTATACCTTACGGAGAAACGCATAGAGCGAAGTAGTTTTTCCCGAACCGGTTGGACCGGTAGTCAAAATCATTCCATTTGGTTTGTTAATCTCATGGTAAATCACCTTAAGAAGATCCTCTTCCATGCCGAGACTTTCAAGGGAAACAGATATTGATTCTGGATTCAAGATTCGAAGTACCACTCCTTCGCCATATGAGCCAGGGAGAAGGGATGTACGAATCTCAATATCGATTCCTTTGAGTTTAATACTGAAGCGACCATCCTGCGTGTCGCCGGAAATATTCAACTTAAGTCCTGAAAGTAACTTGAGACGAGAGATGAGAAGTTTATATATTCGGTGGTCAATTGACGTAACGTCTTCCAGAATTCCATCGAGACGGTATCGCAAACGCACATCCCCTTCTTGCGGTTCAAGGTGGATGTCGGAAGCACCAATCGCAATTGCACCACCAAGAATAATTTCAAAAACTTTCGAGACTTGATGAATGCCCTTCTGTGACGTAATTTCTGTGATAAGTTTTTCTACATCTCCTTGGCTGTGGAGTTTTTCCGCGAGTTCTTCTACACCGGCATGGGAAATATCAAACACACCCGCTTCTGATTTTTGCGCGAGGGAAACATCTTTATAACGATCCCAGATTTTTTCCAGACTCGCATGTGAAGATAGGTGGAGATTTATTTTATAACCGCGTTCTTCAAGAATGCCAAGCGCACGGGTTGTATTTTCGTTATTAGGAGAAACAATAGCAACATCCAAAAGGTCTTTCCCTGTTTTTTTAAATAATCCAATGCCGTTTTCTCGAGCAAATTCTTCGGTGACGAGCGTGATTGCATCATTACTTATCGGGGTGGAGGCGAGGTCAATATAAGGAATGCCATATTTTGAAGAGAGCATCTGCATAAGCTGTTCTTCCTCGTGTCTACGCAACTCCTCGAGCCTTTTTTTCTGTTTTGTTTCGTCAAATTGCACCATTTGACTCAATAGTACCTTAATGCCCTCAAAACACAACACATTTTGTTGAAAACAGGGGCTCGTGTGTACCAAAAAGAAGGCTTAGTTGAGGCACTAACGTGAGCTTGACAAAGTAATAGAAATACTCTATAATGACCGCAGAAAATACCCATTAACCATATCCGGCTTTTCCGGAAGGAGTTTACTATGAAAACAATTCGGTTTACTGTTGTTGCGGTTTTACTTGCAGTGATGACGGGTTGTGCAACTGACGGTTACAATAATACAGTAACCAATACGGTTGCCGGGGGTCTTATTGGAGGTGCAGTCCATGGCAACAAGGGCGCAGTTATCGGAGGTCTTCTCGGTGCGGGAATTGGTGTTTTGAGCGATTCGCAGAATCGCAAAGATGCCAAGGAAATTGAGATGGTAGAAAAAAGAGGAGGAAACAAAAGCACAACCGCTCTTCGTGGACAGGCCAACAGCAAAGAAGCTGTTGAATTGTATAACACGTGCCAAGAGCTTCGCGCGAGCACATCCAGCACCTACGCGAAAAGAGAAATCCCTGATTGCAGTTACATTTTTCACCAAGCATCTGTAAACGGGGCGCGAGTTGAAACTGAAAAACTCATGGTCAAAGTTGATGGTGTGGGGGGTGATGACTATGGCGGGAGTTACCATGGACGGAGAAATGGAAACTATGATGCATGGTGGGACAACTTCCGTCGCGAGAATGATCGGAAGTCAAGAACCTACTACCGATATCGACATAGGTAAAGTACATTGTAAGATGCTTATGCATCTTGAGCCCGGCGAGCGAATCATAATGATTCCTGCCGGGTTTTTCTTTTCCCGATTAATTGAGCACGTTGCACTTACTTGTTGAACCTAGATTACGAGGGGGTTGACATAATATATAATATATGATAAAGTGCTAACCATATAAAAACATTACTTGCGATATGAGAAAAGATACAAGAAATAAACAAGTTAATATATTCCTTAAAATTCTACTTGCGGTTGCCGTTGTTTTCTCGGTACCCGTTTTTTCATTTCCCGCATTTGCGGGGAATCTCACGGTGAAAACCAATGATGTTACGGGTGTTAATCAAGGAGGGGCAATATTGAATGGATTTGTTTCTAACCTCGGCGGATATAGCACTATATATTTTGAATGGGGAGAAAGCTATTTACTTAATAATACAACTGGAATCGCAGCTATTTCTGGTTCTGGAGTATTCCGTAAATCTCAATATGGACTAGAACAAGGAAAAACATATTATTATCGAGCCGTTGCCGTATCACACGAGACAGGGGAAACGCAATATGGCCAAACATTAAGTTTTAGTACTACAAAAATCCAATATCCTTCTCAACAGATTCCAACCGTAGAAACGAGAACGGCGAGTAATGTAACTGGTTCTTCGGCGGTGCTTAATGGGGCGGTAAATCCGCTCGGAACATCTGATACCGTACGCTGGTTTGAATGGGGGACGACGCAGTCATTAGGGAAACAAACACCAAAAGCAAATCAAGGTACCTTGGCGGGAAATTTTAACTACTCGCTTTCTGATCTAAGCCCCAACACTATTTATTATTTCAAAGCAGTTGCACAAAATGCTGATGGACTAGCACCGGGGAGTATTTACAGTTTTAAAACAGGAGACATAAATAGTATTACGTCGACTCCGTCCACAGGAGTCACTTCCATTACGTCCGCTTCCACCACAGAAAGTTTTCCTTCCGAAATAGGCGGAGAAACAAATACAACACCACCTAAAACAACAAAGACATCTTCAAGTAAAGCAACCAACACAGCAATGGTGGGTATTTTCAGTGATGGATTCCCAAATTCCCTCGCCGGCTGGCTCCTTATATTCTTACTTATTATCCTTATTGTGATCGCAATTGACCACGTGGTTGACAGATATCAAAAAAGAAAAGAAGAAAAGAAACGACATGAGTTGAGTGTGGTGAGTGAAAGAGAAGATGGTGAAGATGTGTCACGGGTGATTAAGTAATACTATACAAAATCCCACGGAGTCACGCGGTATTTTACAGTTTACCTTTTTGTTTTAAAAGAATGTTTATTTTCTCAATGATCTCCATGGGGGTAAAATTCGCTTTAATGAGAAAATCATCTGCGCCTAAATTTTTTGCTTCTTCGATCTCGTGTTCTTGGCTAAGATTAGAAAAAATAATTATGAGTACGTCTTTCAAGCGTTCATTGGATTTTATTTTTTTGAGCACTTCAAATCCGTTCATACCCGGCATAATAATATCGAGAAGTATCAAGTCCGGAATATTGTTTTCAAGAAGAGTCAGGGCTTCTTCCCCATTCATTGCTACAGAAATCTTGTAGCCCTCTCTTTCCATGCGCGAAGAGGCGATAGAAGAAAGAAATGGATCATCCTCCACAATCATAATTTTTATATCAGAATTTTTTTTACTCATCACTTTTTTTACTTGCGAGTTTTCATCAGCAAGATGTTTTTTCATTTTTATAAGCAATTCGCCGGGGTCAAACTCTGTTTTAATGAGATAATCCTTTGCGCCAAGATCCAAAATTCTTTTCAAATCAACCGGCTGACCGGAACCAGAAATAACGATCATACAGATTTTCTTAAGCTCGGGATCTTTACTTACTTCATCAAGAATATCATATCCATTCTTGTTTGGCAGTACAATATCAAGAAGGACCATGTCTGGCTTTAAATCACGTATCTTTTGAAGCCCCACCTGACCGTCGGTTTCAAAAAAAACAGTGTATCCTTCGGCAGTCAATTTATCCAAAAGAAGGTTTCCTAATGTGTGGTCGTCTTCGATGATAAGAATTTTTTTATGTTGTTCCATGGCGTGTGTACTATGATTATATGAAATATTTTAAATAAATTTTACATGGGAATACCAACAATCGGTATGGTGAAATAAAAAGTGGTGCCGATATTTTCCTTGCTGTCAAAACCAATGGCTCCACCATGTTTATCCACAATACTTTTTGCTATAAAAAGACCAAGCCCAGAGCCGTCAGTTTCAAGTCTCACTGCGTTATCAGCGCGAAAGAATTTAGTAAAAATACTTGACTGCTGTTGCTCGGGAATACCGATTCCGTTATCGTTCACAATAAATTTTACAAAATCATTTTCTATTTTTGTAGAAACAGTAACCCTACCGCCCTCGCGGGTGTAAAAGATCGCATTTTCAATTAAATTTTGAAGTACCGCACGTATTTTCCCAGGATCCGCATTAATGCGAGGCAATGAAATAGGGGGTTTTTCGTATGACAGGTTGATGTTCCGTACCTTGGCCGGGCTTACAAAGTCGGAAAGTACGCTGTCAATCAAATCCTCGGTGTGAATGAACGTAAAATCATATCGCATTTTACCTGACTCTATGCGCGTTACCACAAGCATTTCATTAACAAGAGTAATAATACGTTCATTGCTTTCGAATCCCTTTTGAAGAAGGGATCGTTGTTTTGGATTAAGGTTGTCTGAGTGCTCATCGATTAATAATGAAAGGGTCCACTTGATTGCAGAAAGCGGGGTACGAAGTTGGTGTGCTGCTACGGAGATAAATTCAGTCTTTATTTTATCAAGTTCGCGTAGGCGGTCATTTGCGCGAACAAGATCTTCCTCGCGTTTAATAAGTAGCTGGTTGCTTATATTGAGCTCCTCTATTTTTTGTTTGAGTTCTTGAGTTCTTTGTACTACTTTTTGTTCAACACTCTCCTTTTCTGCTTTTAATTCTTCGAACAACTTCACTATTTTGTGGTTGAGTTCCATGAACTCTTCTGAACTTAGGTCGAACGAACGTTCCATAAACTGGCGATCTTTGTCGTAGTTATCATATGTATCGCTCACTATTTTTAGCAAAGTCTGTATGTCCAAAGAAAGCGGGGTGCCTTCTTTGAAAAATTTTCTTACTTGGCGTTCAAGGATGTGGTGCATCGTTTTTATAGTTCTCGAAATGTGGTGATCGTCATGGTTTGGTTATGAAGCTGACACTGTCGTTCAGTGGAAGTTGTTGGACAGATTTCGCCGTATGAGTAAAACCCGATGATTGCCGCCTGGCGCCCTATTTTTTCTTGCACTGCCAGAAGTTCATCCTCGGTGCGTTCTTTAAGGACAAGCTTTCTGCCGATACAGCTAATTAAAATTGCGATATCAGCCTTTTCATTTCCCAAACTTTCAATACTCATATTTGCCGCTCGAGAAGCGCCGTCAATAAGACGATCAAAGTTTGCCTTCATGAATCGGGCAACAACCCCCTCTGGCATATCGCCAGCAAAAGTCATTGATTGAGTTTCTTCATCAACCCCAAGGAGTGTTCGCACGAGCTCATCTTCCTCTCCTTTATCGTTTATCACTTTTAAGCTAATCGGGAAGAGAAGACCGCTTGCGGGAAGATCTTTTGCTAAATCACCAAGGTATTCTTTGTAGATAGTGAGAGCTGGCTTACTATCAAGCTCATAAAGTACATTTCCTGTTGCCTTGGTAATAAGACGAGAAACACCGAATGAATCCCATCCCCCCAACGATCCGTACCCTATTTTTATATTTGAGCCGTAAAACCCAACACAAACAAGTTTTTTTATTTCTGGTAATTTATCAAGTCCAAGGAGGGTTTCTTTAAAGCGAGATCCGTCACCCACCAAACCTCCTGTTACAGAAACATGCGGGGGTAATTCTGAAAGAAGTCCCTTCACTAAGGCGGTTCCGTTCACAAAAAGACCATCAGAAAAAATCATCACATGAACCAACTCTTCCTTCGGAAGCGCTTGCGCGAGTTTTTTACCAACAAGTTCACTTTCTTCGGTATGGTCAATATGCGCCTCGGTAAATTGAAGTGTGGTTTTTTCAAACTTTATCGCCATTAAAACCAACGTATCATCAGAGACCTCTGTCCCAATTATTTCCCCTGCCGTGGAAGCGCTTATGATGTGTGAGTGGGGGTACCACGAACGAACTTCACCAAACATCATCTGATTTTTGAGTGGCGCATTTCCTCCAAAAAGAAACACAAGCTCCGGGGCATCTATGGGCGTAGTAAACGATAGTGTTTTCCACCCAGTTTCAGGTGTCCATTTTTTTTGCTCAATTTTCATGTACAAATTTATTAGTTGTGATAAACGAACCAGGTTTATTATAGAGCACAAACTTTTTTTAACAAAACAAATATTTTTTTGTTCTGTTGAGTAATGACACCCATGACACATATCTCATGCCTAGGTATGAGATATGTGTCAAATATTGTCGGTTGTTGGCGGTAGGTTTTTTCCAGTGTAGAATGACCCTATGGCAGTTTTTACATCGAAGGACATCAAAGACACGGAGAAATTTGCTGCGCAATTTATTCGCGAGATATCGAAACAAAAAAAACAACTAGGCGCCACTGTTGTTGGTCTTTCTGGCGAGCTTGGGTCGGGAAAAACGGCGTTTGTAAAAGGAGTGGCGCAAGCACTCGGGGTCAAAAACACCGTCACGAGCCCAACTTTTGTTCTTGAGAAAATCTACACACTTCCGCCAGGCAAAGAATTTTCAAAACTTGTTCACATTGATGCGTATCGATTGGAAGACAAAAAAGAATTAAACGCACTTAATTGGGATGAGGTCATAGAAGACTCCAAAATATTGATATTGATTGAGTGGCCGGAATGCGTAAAGGGGGCATTGCCAAAAGATGCAATGAGAATAGAATTTCGGTTCGTAAGTGAACATACGAGGGAAATTAGAGTAAAATAAAAGTTAAAATATTAAAAATCAAAATGGCAGGTAAAAGTTCAAAAAATTTTCATTTTTACATTTTGCACTGTAGTTTTACATTTTGATTTTTAAACTTTGAATTAAGATAAGTACCACAATACAGTTTTAATAAAACCATGAAGCAAAAATCAGACAAGGAAAAAAAGACAATAGTTCTTTTGGATGCACACGCGATCCTCCATCGGGCGTACCACGCGCTCCCGGGTTTTTCTTCACGCAAGGGCGAACCCACTGGCGCACTCTATGGACTCTCCACGATGCTTATGAAGATCATCCGCGAACTCACTCCTGACTACGTCATTGCTTGTTATGACCGACCTGAGCCAACATTTCGCCATGAAGCATATGATGCGTATAAAGTAGGTCGTCCTAAAACAGACGACGAACTTGTGCATCAAATCAAGCGCTCCCAAGATGTTTTTACTGCGTTTGGGATTCCCATCTACGAAAAAGCAGGATTTGAGGCCGATGATATTTTAGGAACCATTGTCGAAAAACTCAAAAACAACAACAATGTAAAAATTATTATCGCGTCAGGCGATATGGACACACTCCAGCTTGTTGACGACAAACGGGTCGTTGTATATACGCTTAAAAAAGGGATCAATGACACCATTACGTATGACGAAGACGAAGTAATGAAGCGTTTTGGATTTGAACCGAAATTTCTTCCCGACTGGAAAGGGCTTCGTGGTGATCCATCGGACAATATTATTGGTATAAAAGGGATTGGCGAAAAAACCGCAACAATACTCATCACCAATTTCCATACCATTGAGGATATGTATAAAAAACTCAAGAAAAATCCCACAGCACTGAAGGACGTGGGAATCAAAGATCGTATTATAAAACTTTTGGAAGAAGGCGAGGAAGAAGCAATCTTTTCAAAAACACTTGCGACGATTCGCCGTGATGCGCCCATCGAATTTTCCATCCCGAAAGAGGAATGGCGCGCGTCGTTTGAACCAAAAAAACTCGAGACTCTTTTTACCGACCTTGATTTCAGAAGCTTGCGAGACCGCGTGAAGGATATTTTGAATCCCACGGAAGCAAAAAAAGAATCCACACAAGCAACCAGTGAAACAACGACTAAAACGGGAAACATGAAACTTTCTCTCGACCAAGAGCCGATCTCCGAAGAAGATTTTAAAAAAGCGCAAATTGCGCTCTGGCTCATCAATTCAGATATCACCAATCCCAAGAGAGAAGACATTTTGCAGTGGAGCCTGCCTACCGCGCCTGCGACACCAGTGCAGGCAGGCGGAAAAGATACCATACAGGAATCACTCGGGGAACTTCTCAAGGAACTAAAAACGCGAGGACTTGAAAAGCTTTATCACGAAATCGAGCTTCCCCTCATTCCGATTATAAAACGCGCCGAAGAGCGTGGTGTGCTTGTCGATATCGCGTATCTCAAAGACCTTTCCAAGGATTATCACAAAAAACTTTCCGTGCTTGAAGAGAAGATATGGGAAAGTGCTGGAGAGAAATTCAATATCAATTCACCAAAACAGCTTGGTGTCGTTCTTTTCGATAATATGAAATTATCGGTGAAAGGACTCAAGAAAACCGCGGGTGGTGCGCGTTCAACGCGCGAGTCTGAATTGGAGAAACTCCAAGGCGTGCATCCCGTCATCGACCACATTCTTGCATATCGCGAGCTTCAAAAACTTCTCTCTACCTACATCGACAACATTCCCGAAATGGCAGGTAAAGACGGCAGACTTCATGCGAATTTAAACCAGACAGGGACGACCACAGGTAGGATGTCATCAAGTAATCCCAACCTTCAGAACATCCCGACAAGCGAAGGATTTGGCAAAGCGATTCGCAATGCTTTCATCGCCGCGAAGGGACACAAGCTCATAGCGGGAGATTATTCGCAGATCGAGATGCGCGTGTTGGCAGAGCTTTCGGAAGACAAACATCTGCGGAAATTTTTTCAAGAAGGAAAAGATGTGCATGCGGGAGTCGCGGCATTTGTATTTGGCGTGAAAGAAAACGAAGTGACCAAGGACATGCGACGCAAGGCGAAAGTCATCAACTTCGGGATCATCTATGGCATGGGGGTGAACGCCTTGCGTGGGAATCTTGGCGGGACACGCGAAGAAGCACAGGAATTTTACAATAATTATTTCAAAAAGTTTCCGAGCATTGCGGCATATTTTGAAAATACCAAGAACGCCGCGCGGAAGAAGGGGTACACCGAGACGTTTTTTGGCAGGCGGCGTTATTTTGAAAGCATCAAATCATCACTTCCGTTCATCAGAGCTTCCGCGGAACGCATGGCGCAAAATGCTCCCATCCAGGGAACTGCCGCCGATCTCATAAGGATTGCGATGAAAAAGGTTGATGACGCACTTGAGAAAGAGGGGCTCTTGAAAAAAGCACACATCATTCTCCAGGTTCATGACGAACTTATTTATGAAGTTGAAGAAGACACGATTCCCGCGGTGGCAAAAATCATCAAACACGGGATGGAAAGTGTTGCCAAACTTTCCATACCGCTTGAGGTCAATATTTCTGTCGGGGATTCATGGGGGGGATTAAAGGAGCAGAATGTATAATCTTAATATGCAAAACAATAAAAATATATTTTTTGGTTTAATTATATTTGTGGCGGGTTCTCTGTTTGGTGGAGGAGCATATGTTGCGTATTTTAAGAAGAGTAAGATACAAAACAATCCGATACAGGAAACTATTCAAGAAATTGTAACATCTGTTCCATCAACAATACCAGTAATGCCTCCCTGTCCCATAATGCAAGCGCCAGATGGAAGTATGGTCCCAGTATGCCCAGTCGCCATTGGGCTACCTCCTGATATGGCAAATATGAGAATCGAAGAGATAAACCCCGTAGAAATCTTAAACAGAAACACATCACCCCTCCTTTCTTTCGGAACAGGGACGACCACGATGAAAAAAGCGACCCCGTGGAACGACATTCTCATTGCCGAAAGCGGAAGTCCTTTTGCGTCACTGCGAAACGCACGGTACACAATGTGGCCGTATCCCGGCGAGGTCGCACTCAAAGAAACATACATCATTCTTCCTGATACATATGACCCTATATTCCCCGGATATTCGGACAAACAATTTATTGAATCAACGGATGGGACAAAACATATTATGATCTATTTGCGTCACAAAAAGAGTACGGATGTCGGAGCTGATGCAAAAATTTTCATACAATCACCCGCCACGACCAGCGCACAAGATCAGCGCTTGACGCTTTTTGAATCAACAAACAACGAAGCATATTTTTCTATAGTCACTAGAGGGCAAGAGGTGATTGTCGAGGTGAGTTTCACAATATCTCCAAATATGTCGCCAGAACTCTTGGCACTTGCGCGCAAAGAACTGCTTCATGCAGTTGAGAATATGGAAATTATTTGGTAAATAAAAAAGCATCATGATCCATTTTTTCTACGGAGAAAATAGCGCCAGAGTACGGGAAAAATTCCATGAGTTTCTGGATGGTTTTTTTGCAAAAAATCCCGATGCGCCTATGTTTGAAATGAACGCGGAATCGTGGAGTGAGGAGAAATTTGGAGAACTTTTGGCATCACGCGGACTATTCGGAGGGAGGAGTGTTATTGTTCTCGACTCTCTTCTTCAAGATATAGATGCGGAGGGGACTGTTCTTGAGAAGCTCAAAGAGATGAAAGACTCCCCCAATATTTTTGTCATCATTGAGGGGAAACTCACTAAAGTCACTGCAGAACGAGTTGCAAAAAAAACGGAAACCACACAAGAGTCTACGGTAGAAAAAATAGCAAAAAAAATTGAGTTTGATCGCTTTGCATTGAGTGACGCGCTTGGGAGGAGAAGTAAGAAAGACGCGTGGGTTCTTCTTCAAAAATCTTTTGATGCGGGAGGGGTGGCAGAGGAAATTCATGGGATGCTTTTCTGGCAGGTGAAATCCATGATTCTTGCTGTGTCCTCAAAAACCGCCGGAGAGGCGGGGCTCAATCCATTTGTATTCAGAAAATCACTTTCGTTTGCAAAAAACTTCACCGAAGAAGAATTAAAAAATCTTTCATCGCGCTTAGTCTCCATCTATCACGAAGCGCGTCGAGGAGGGGATGAACTTGGGATGGCGCTTGAGAAGTTTGTGTTGAGTATTTAGTTTAATATTGAAATAGTTTCTGTAATTAACCATGAAAAAAGCCCACCGAGGTGGACTTTATTCTGAATAGGTTGTTGTGATCAAAAGATCACTGAGGATAAGGTGCTGTGTGAAATGGGGATTTCGTCGGGGTTTTTGTTTATGCCATAAAGTGGCTAATACTTTTTTGACGAATGTCCATCACTTGTCTGAAGCCAGTATATCTTTCTGCAAGACAAGTGCAAGTGGGGGGGGGTGTGGATAAGTCCCAAAAATCAAGGAGCCGTTTAGGCGACTATGATTTTTGAGGACCCCGTATCAATTTTGCTTTTGAATTACATAAGCAATGCGCGGGCGAATAGCCCAACCCTCGTCGGGCGAAGCATTGCTTTATTGAAAAATAAATTTTACTTAGCATTACCACAAACAATAGTACGCAACTCACAAAATTGGTACTGGGGTAAAAACCAAAAACCCGTTGGGGCGATTGTGATTTTTAATACATAACTTTGTAAAAAACCAATGTTCTGCCGTTGCCTTTATTTATATCCAATTCGGACTGGGGGATCAGTTGAGGATGCACCCCTTCTTCAAATTGAGAGATTCCTTCGCCAATAGCAATAGGAAGTTTATTTAAAATAATTCTATCAATAAGTTTTTCTTTTAGAAATGCCGTATTGAGCTTGGGACCGCTGCAGAGGAGCATATTGGGGTGGAGTGTCGCCGCTTCGCGCAAAGAATTAATCACCGCATACCCCCTTTTAGGTTTTAAATTTTTATCCCTTGTTACTACTATTTTTTCAATACTTAAATTCTCAAACGGCTCCACAAGTTCTTTGTCAAAGGATTGTATCGCGCCATAAGCATTCTTACCCATAATGAGAGCGCCATATTTTGTGCACAGCTCTAAGAAATCACCCCACACCTCGTCGGGAATAAAATCCTCACCCCCGTCTTTTGCGGCGATGAATCCATCGGAAGATAGTACGTTGTAGAGAGTGAGCATAAAATTACAACTTTTTAAACTCCTCCAACGCTTCCGGAAGTTTTGTGTAGCTACTTTCTTTATCAATATGTCCTGCATTGTGGAGGATAATAATCTTAGAACCAAGCTCGACGAATTTCTTTTTATTTTCCTCAAATGTGCCAAACGGGTCGTTGTCGGAAATGATAACCGTGGAAGAGGGAAGGACTTTTCGCACCTTCGCGATATCTATCGGGGTTGTGATCCACGGTTCAGCAATTTTTTCCGCCTCGTCATCCTCAAGGTTTTTTAAATCAAACCATCCCGCGATGAATACTGCTTTGCCTACCGGAGTCGAAACAGTTTCGAGGTAGCGAAGAATCGTCTGACATCCGATACTATGTCCCACAAAATACGTATCTTTATCGGGCGTTTCCACAAGGTCTCTCAAATGATTGACCCACTTTCCTATCACCGGATTTTCCGTGTCGGGCATATCTGGTACAAAAACTTTATACCCGAGCTTTTCCAGTTCTGATTTAAGCCAGGGGAGCCAGTCGCTCTTGCTGTTTCCTGCCCAGCCGTGGATGATGAAGATTCGTTTCATGGGGTTAGTATAGCAAACAAAGAAAAGTTTTAGTAAGTTACACAAAATCTTTGCTTTTTGACAGTTTTTGTTGTAAGTTGAATACTGTTTAGTTCATATCCGCCCGTAGCTCAGTCGGTAGAGCAGTTGCCTTTTAAGCAAACGGTCGCAGGTTCGATTCCTGCCGGGCGGACACGAATGAACGAAGTGAGTGAGTGTCCGCGCGGAGAAACACAACTGCTTGTGTTTCGTCAGGAATCGAAAGCCGCAGTATCCCGCTTTGCGGGAACGAGGCGGGGTCGAGAGTACTTATGAGCGTAGCGAATTAGTAACTCGTGACCGAGACTGCCCGGCGGGCTATCACATGAAACCTACTGGCAGGTGCTAATAGAGCAACACTTTTGATGTGTCAAGTTGGTTTAAATTTGAATTTTTGTCCCATATATTCCAATCGCCATTGATTTGAATGGAAGAAAGTATATAATGTCTAGGTGACGATACTATTTATTGTTGGGTTATTACTTGGTGCGGTTGCTGTTATATTTTCATTACAAAATATTGCCGTCATTACTGTCACTTTTTTCTCCTGGCACTTAACAGGTTCTCTCGCTCTTATTTTATCACTGGCTATCAGCACGGGCGTTCTCATTACCGTCCTCCTCATACTTCCAGAAAGTATTAAAAACTACTTTAGGTACAAAAATCTAAAAAAGGAAAATATAAAACTGGAAGAAGATCTTCGAAAACAAAAAGAGCTAACTGTTTTTGCAAAAAATATTCCTCCAACCGAAGAAGCTATTTTAAAAATTGAACAGGGGGCAATAGACAGTACTCTCCATTAATCAAATAATTCAAAAACATAGAACACTCGGTGGTTCTTAATAAGGGTTTCAATTTCATTCAAAACTGCAAGTAAGCGGAATGTGGTTACAAGCATACCAAAGAGTTAACCCGAGATAAATTCGCCTGGCTGTGCAGGCGGGAGTCCAGAATGCATCAACGTGGTAAAATGGAAAGCATCAGAAAATTGTATACTCGTGGTATAAAACAACTCTTTCTTTTTGTCGCGCTCTCTTTTGGACTTCTCATTATTTTTATTCTTGTCACCAATATAGTTTTTTACCTGTCGACAAAACCATATATCTACCGTGATACTATGGAGACTCCGAACACAGAGACAGTCCTGATTCCCGGTGCGGCAATTTTCAAAGATGGTACACTCTCGTCTATTTTTATAGACCGCGTGGATATGGCCATAAAATTATATGAGGAAAAAAGAGTGTCAAAAATTCTCGTTTCTGGGGACAATAGTACTGTGAGTCACAACGAAGTAAATCCAGTCCGCCTTTATCTTTTAAGTAAAGACATTCCGGATAAAGATATTTTTCTTGACCACGCAGGTTTTGACACCTACAGCTCTATGTATCGTGCCCGTGATATTTTTGGTGTTTCTTCTGTTGTAATCACTACTCAATCATTTCATTTGCCGCGCGCCGTTTTTATTGCGCGTCGACTTGGAATGAATGCGTATGGAGTAAATGCTGATGTTGGCAATATTCTTTTCCGTAATAACGTACGCGAGGTCTTTGCGGACGAGAAAGCAATACTAGATCTTATGTTCAATAGAAAGCCGAAATATTTGGGGGAGAAAATTCCAATATCTGAAGATGGAAGAAACTACCCATAATTCTTCAACATAGTGGTACTAAAAATCATCAACCACTTTTTGCTTACTGGTTACAATGGCAAATCAAACGCGAAGAAGCCCGCGCCGGTGAATACAAGTGAGAGGGAGACAATAAAAAGAAGCATGTAAAATTCAATATCGTTGCGTAGCGATGCTGGATGTCGCCACTTAATGAAAATCGCCACAAGCATGATGAGTGAGGCAACAAGCCCTGCAATTTGGGTGTAAAAACCCACCACGAGCATGACTCCCCCCGCAAGTTTAGTTGCACCAATGGCGCTCGAAAATATACTTCCGGGTCGCATACCCACTGAATCAAAAAATGCCGCCTTATCTTGTCGCTCCGAGAAAAATTTTAAGTAACTAAAATAAATCAAAATTAACCCCAAAGAAACTCTCAATATAAAAGGCGCAATGAGACTGTAGGTAAGAAGGTCTGGGAAAACACTTAATAATTTTGGCATGAAGACAGTATATCAAAAGTCTTGTAACATGTAACCTATAGCCTGTAACCCAAAAAAATTATGGTAAAAAACACTCAGACACTAAAAACGTATCTCATCTTGCACAATATCAGAAGCACCCACAACGTCGGCTCGATTTTTAGAACCGCGGACGCGGCCGGCGTCTCCAAAATATATCTCACGGGCTATACTCCAGCACCTTTAGACCGCTTCGGAAGACCGCGCAAAGATATCGCGAAGGTCGCTCTAGGCGCGCAGATATCCGTTCCCTGGGAGCATGTTGCAAACATCAAAACACTTCTCAAAAAATTTAAAGAAGAAAAAATAGAGATCATTGCGCTTGAGCAGGCAGAGAATTCCATTGATTACAAAACATTTAAACCAAGAAATTCGCTCGCGCTCATCCTTGGCAACGAAGTAGGGGGGATAGAAAAAAGTATTTTAAAACTTTGCGACAAGGTGATAGAGATCCCGATGAGCGGGAAGAAAGAGTCGTTAAATGTTTCCATTTCCGCGGGAATTGCTTTGTTTAGGATTTTTGACCGATAATTTTCCATTTTGTATCTTGCAACAGGGGACACAACAGGAGCCCTCGAACACCTCGAAGATGTTCTTTTGTATGCTTCTCAAGTGAACGAAGAAGATCTTTGTGAACAGATATTGAAAAAAATTGACGAAATAGAGGAGAGTGAGTCTGGGGAATAAAATATTCAGTTATCTCACCTTTTAAAATTCTTGGTCGCTAGTCGCTTGAGCTCCTCTCGCGCAACTTGAGCATCATCCCACGGCAATCTAGTTCCATTCGGACCCATAATGTACGGGTCGGTGCCTTTGCCGGTGATGAGCACGACGTCTCCCTTTTTCGCGGATTCAAATGCGCGCATGATGGCTTGGCGTCTATCCATAATGACCATCTGGGGGGCCTTGCGGATTCCTTCGGAGATATTGCCGACGATCTGGCGAGGGTCCTCGTCATACGGATCCTCATTGGTGAGAATAATGCGCGAGCAGTGTTCGTCTGCGATGCGCCCCATCTCTTTACGCTTCCAACGATCTCTTCCGCCGCCAGTGCCTCCCAACACGCAGATTTTTTTTGAATCGCCAAACGTTTGGTAGAGCTTCAGGAGTGAATCAGGTGTGTGCGCGTAGTCTACAACGACGGAAAAATTTTGTCCTTCATCCACCTTCTCAACTCGTCCTCGTACCCCCTTGAATTTCTCAAGGGCTTTTCGCACAATGTCAGGACTGATGCGCTGGCTCTTTGCAAACGCTACAGCTCCTAGGATATTATAAATATTGAATTCCCCCGGAATACCCACGGACACCTTTTTGCCATCGAGAGTAAGCGAAACATTGTGGTCTGTCGTGGAAAATGGTTTTGCGCGATCAAGCGAGTAGGCGATTTTTTTCTGAACATCTATCTCCAAAAATTTCTCCGCTTCTTTGTCGTCGTTATTTACAATAATAGTTTTATTGTTTTTGTGTGACCGTTCGAGCGCTTTGGCAATCTTGAGTTTCGCATTCACGTAGTTTTCATACGAGCCATGCGATTCGATATGCTCTGGAGAAAGATTGGTAAACACGAGCGCATCAAGGTCAAGAAACTTGTGACGAAATTGCTTGGTTCCTTCAGACGTCATTTCAAGAATTGCCCAATCGCATTTTGCCGACACTGCCTTTCGGAGAAATTGTTGAACAAAGAAACGTCCCGGCATCGTCATCTTGAACATATTCGGTTGGGACTTCTCTCCAATCTTAATGCGGAGTGTTCCTGCGAGCGCAGTTTTTTGTCCCGCTTCTTGCAGGATCGCGTTCACAAGCTCAATGGTGGTCGTTTTTCCTTTTGTTCCTGTCACTCCAACCACCTGTATGTTTCTAGAGGGGAAGCGGTAGAGGAGCGCTCCTACGAGCGCGAGCTTGTAGTGATAAATCGGCGCGAGCGCCTCAAAAACCATTTTTGGGATGAATTTTTTAATTGATTGTAATAGTTTTTCCATATGAAAAGAATTGATGTTGCGAAACAGGTTTATGAAAACATAAAAATAAGCATACTAAGCCACAAGCCATTTAATAGTAATGCAAAAATACCAAGACCTCGATTAGGACCACGGATTGCGTCAATAACTCCGAGTGTAATCCCGTAACACAAGAATAATGATATGAATATTAAAAATCCCAGATTAGTAATTTGCATGGACACAGAGAGTGGGGGGCAATGATCAAAACAAAAGTTCCCCGTCATGGCTAGAACAACAGCAAATAATGGCTTTACTACCATCACACTAACCCAACACAATAGCGCATTTGCTGCAGAACTTAACCTTAATGAAAAAGGACGAAGTAATCTTTCTTTTGAAAACATATATTTACACTTGATTAATATTTAAATACTCGGTTAATTTCCAAAGCCTCGCTTTGGAATATCGGATTATTCAGGTTGTTTACCAAGGTTTTTAAGTGCCGCCTTCACGCGATGACTTGTTCCTTTTACGGTATCAGGAATATCTTTGAGCGCCTCGCGCGCTTCTCGTTGCGAATAGCCCAGAGATTTAAGTGCCTCAACTACATCCAGCTCCTCCTTAAAGCCAGCATGGCCTGCTCCATTGTTGTCACTGCCACTAAGCTTGTCTCGAAGTTCAAGTACGATCTTTTCCGCGTTCTTTTTTCCGATGCCTGACACTTTGGTGAGATACGATGTGTCGCCCGATGCGATGGCAGATTTCAGTGCGTCAACAGAGGCGACAGAAAGTACGCCGATCGCTGACTTCGGTCCCACACCCGATATCCCGATGAGCATTTCAAAAAGCTCAAGTTCCTGTCGTTCTAAAAAACCATACATACTCATAGAATCTTCCCGTACCGCAAGATGAATCCAAAGCGAAATTTCCGTTCCTTTTTCCGAACTAGATCTTCGGAGTGTATCGGGGGTTACCCCGATTTTGTATCCGACTCCGGCTACATCCAAAACAACGAACTTATCGCTTGAAAAAATAACCATGCCTCTGAGGTGAGAAATCATTAATCCAATGATACACTATTTTTACGAATAGTTGCAGATGAAATAAGAATCTGTTAGTATGACCAGCACATATACATTCAATACGAAATAATCTATGCCAATACTAAAAGGAGCAAAAAAAGCACTGCGAGCGTCTGTACACAAAAAAGCGTACAACGACACAAGGCGCGCAACCCTCAAGGATATTACCAAGAAGATCAAGCGTCTTTCCGCGCAAGGGAATGGAAAGGAGGCAAAAGCCCTCCTCTCAACCGCATATCAAGCGCTCGATAAGGCGGCAAAGACCGGTGTTATCAAAAAGAACACCGCCTCACGAAAAAAGTCCCGCCTCTCCGCTCTTGTCAAAAAAACAACGAAGTAATAAAATGCCCCTTGCGGGGCATTTTTAATTTAGTACACTTAGTGGATATTTATATAAGTAGTCCAATATGGTCTTTTCAAAAAATATAGCCGTCGGAAATGAAATCACTGTTGAAGATGCCGCAAGAAAAATCGGCGAGAACAGCGTGTGTGTGCTCGATGTGCGTGCGCCAGGAGAACGAACACGCGGATATATCGAGGGAAGTGAGAACATTAACTTCTACGACCAGGATTTTAAAAACAAACTTGAAAAACTTGATCGTTCAAAAACATACATTGTGCATTGCGCCGGCGGCGGACGCTCGAGCAAGGCGGTGAAGATAATGAAAGAACTCGGCTTTGGTTCCGCATACAATCTCATCGGAGGATTTGGCGAATGGGTGAAGAAAGGGATGAAGGTGGGGGAATAAAATAAACCATGAAAACCCTAGAAGAAGCGTTAAAATTTATTACCGAGAAATACAAAAATACAGAAGCGAATTACCCGGAACTTGCCAAACTATCAGATACTGAAAAGATAAAATTTGACATTAGACATTGCACACTTCACTCTGTAAAACTTGCTGGGAAATTGGCATCTATTAGTGAAGATGCAGATCACGGAGAGAGCCTTGATACCGAAAAAGTGAAAAAATTAGCAGTAAAAGAATTAATCAATGCACTAGTTCTTGCAGACAGGGTTGGTCTAAGTGTCGAGGAGTTAATCAAGCGGATTCCAGAGGAGGCATAAAACTAGTAGAACAAAAAATCATACGACAATATCGTATGATTTTTTGTTAATGTCGAACTCTTTGAGTGCAGAATTTGTATGGTCACAGATAATCTAACTGCCGTCGCAGTTAGATTTCCGCGACCCCACCTCGCGGTTTCGCCTGCTGGCGAAACATCGCTCCGGTTCGCATAAATGTTCGGAAAAGCGAAGCAGTTCTCTTTTCCTTCACTTTATGCGCCCGCGAGGAATCGAACCTCGATCACAAGCTCCGCAAGCTTGCATTCTATCCGTTGAACTACGGGCGCAATTTTTTCTTACCTCACAATATACAATAAACTACTCTATTGATCGGGAATTATCAATGAGCCTAGCTATTTTAGCAGAAATTCTATCTTAAGGATAGAATAGAATACTTTAGGGCAATATGATAAAATTCTAAATAATGAAAAAAGTATTGAGAGCTTTTTTGTGGTTCGTAATCGCAGGAATTATCACTATTTTTTTATTGTTTTTTTATAACACCAAAATCGTTGAATCAAGGGAGCCCATTTCTACTGCTCCCGCTACGACAAAATTTATAGACGTTGGGGGCGAGAAAATTGCTTACACAGAGACGGATAATCACGCGTCAACCACAGCTGTCTTTGTTGGCGGACTATCAGCATGGGGTGGAACATGGGAAAGGGTCGTAAGTGAAATAAACAGTAAAAGGAATGACATTAATTATCTCGTAATCGACCTTCCTCCGTTCGGGTATAGTATCCCCAGTTCGGATAAAAACTACTTTCGGGATACACAAGCAGAAAGAATCGCGGGAGTTGTTGAAAATAAAAAAATAAACCATATTATCCTCGTGGCGCATTCATACGGCGCGGGACCAAGTGTCGAGTATGCAATGCGTCACGAAGATAAGGTTGAAAAACTCATTATTATTGATGGAGTATTGAATATCAACGAGCCAAAGGTGGTCAACAAACAGAGTCCGGTACAAATAGATTTCCTAAGAAACTTTCTTTTAGGGGTCCTCGTCCACAATGATTCTTTTGCGATTTCACGACTCAAGACCTTTGTGAACATCCGAGACCACGTTGATCAAAAATTATTGGATGTTTATACGAGATATTTTGATACAAAAAACACCACAATGAGACTATCTCAATGGTTTCGTGATTATGTAAATGACCCGCTTAATTACCAGAGCAATCTTTCGAGTAGCTACGAAAAAATTTTAATGCCGGTTAGGCTTATTTGGGGAGACAAAGATACGATCACTCCAATAGAAGGCACAAAAGTATTGCTCGATACCGTACCAAACATAAAACTAATCGCGTTGAGTGGAGTAGGGCACATCCCCATGATTGAAGACTATGAACGTTTCGACGCGGCATTGTTTGATGCGTTGAAAAAATAGTATATGATGGAGCTATGAAAACCGCCAAATATGTTGCAGCTTTTTTAACTGCGCTTTTTATTGGAATTGTGTCAATAGAAAGATTCCCCGGGGTCTTGGTGATGACCGGTGTTCCAAACGAATGGCTCATGTTCGGTGTTTTCAAAATTTCTCTCGTTGACGATATAACACATGGAATATCAGGGATCTTTGGTTTCACTGCACTTCTAAAAGGATACCGATGGACAGTGAAGTATCTCATGCTTATTGGCGGATATTATGCTCTCGACGCACTCTTTTATGTGGTGAATGGGTTTATGACAGGACAGGGAGTCATAGCAAACTTAATGCTCAATGGGCCACATATCGGAATCACAATTCTCGTCACCTACGCGCTTATAAAAGCAATTAAACACATCGAGCTCAATGAAGAAACTGTATAGGGTAGCGGAGCACATAAAGAATATCTTTAAGCGTAAATATTTTTTTAGAGGACTAGTCGTCCTGCTTTTGTTGATTGTTTTAGGGTTTACCTATGTTGTTTTTATAACCCGCGAAAATCCGATTCCCAATAAGCTCGAGCGTGAAAGGATGAATACGGCGAAAAACATCGTCAATGATGTTACAGAAATTAATCCAGTAAAAGTGATTGGCATTATTGTGCCACACACCACGGAAGAAATTGCGCAAGCGGTGAAAAACAATAACCACGTATCTATTGGGGGAGGGCGCAATAGCATGGGCGGTCAAACCGCAAGCGAACGCGCGGTGCAAATCGATATGCGCGAGTACAACAAAATACTCAATTTTTCTACCACAACAAAAGAAATCACTGTCCAATCGGGCATTCGTTGGCGTGATATTCAAGACTACATTGATTCGTACAACCTTTCGGTAAAGATCATGCAAACTTACTCGAACTTTACCGTTGGGGGTTCGCTCTCGGTGAATGTGCACGGCAGATATATTGGGCTCGGGCCGATTATTTTAAGTGTTAAGAAATTTATAATCGTGCTTGCTGACGGAAGTATTATTGAGGCATCACCCGAAAAACATACTGAAATATTTTATAGCGCTATCGGCGGAATGGGCGGTATCGGTGTTATTACCGATGTAACCCTTGCACTCGCCGATAATGTGAATGTTGAGCGTGCGCAGGTGAAAATGCCAACCTCACAGTACTGGGATTATTTTAAAGCATATGTTCGCTCAGACCCAAGTGTGATTTTTCATAACGGTGACCTTTATCCACCCGATTTCGACAGTGTTTCTGGGGTGAGTTGGGCTAAAACAGATAAAGCTCCCACAACAGAAAGCAGGCTCATTCCGCGTGCGCAGGATTACTGGAAAGAACGAATTGCGTGGATTGTGATGAGTGAGTGGCCAGCAGGGAGATGGATCAGAGAGTACATAATTGACCCCGTTCTCTATAGTGCCACCCCGCCGGTTCATACACGCAACTATGAAGCAAGTTATGATTATGCCGAGCTTGAGCCGGAGATGCGAAATCAAACCACCTATGTTCTTCAGGAATATTTTGTTCCTGTTGAGCGTTTTGACGAGTGGGTACTAAAGATGAAAAAAGTGTTCAATGATAATCATGTAAACGTAATTAATGTCTCAATCAGGCACGCACTTGCGGACTCTGGGGCAAAACTTGCCTGGGCAAAAAAAGAAAGTTTCGCGTTTGTAGTGTATTACAAACAAGGGACTGATGATGCGGCAAAAAAAGAAGTAACAATGTGGACAAGAGAAATGATTGACCAAGTACTCTCAGTAGGCGGGACATATTATTTGCCCTATCAACTACAGGCAACAGATGATCAGTTTCACCGTGCATACCCCGGAGCTATCGAATATTTTGAGATAAAAAATAAATATGACCCAACCGATAAATTTACCAATAAACTTTGGGATAAATATTATAGTCAAGAAAAGCTCGACTACTACAAAAAAATACAAACAGAACTTACTGTTGCAAGCACCACGAAAGAATATTATCGACCGTTCGACAATGCATATCTGTCGATTCCGGAATGGTATATTGTTTATAGCGCGGATGAATATGCGACAGTTCTTCGTGACTCACTTCCGTCAAAATTCAGCTACTTTGGAGCAATAGGGGATTATTGGAATCAACATCGTAGGGTGGTAGAAATGACTGCAACGAGTACCCACAATAACGATGATTATAAAACCGTGTTAAATGTCATTGGGTGGAGCTTTAGCATTGAAAATATAATTAAAGGTCTTTATGAAAACAGTATCGGCAGATTTTTTGAATGGATCGCAGGCAATACGCAAGTTGCCGAAGATCTTTATGCGGCAAAAGTCGCAAAAGATTACGCAGTTTTTATTTATGATTATCCGTGGTATGACTTCCCGTATTTCTCATCTCTTAAGGGTGTATGGACGCTCGACAATAAACAAAATTACACATGGTTACAAGATATCAGACGTCTTGAAAGAAAATTATTTCTTTCTCTTGAATTCGGGATTAAAACCCTCTATTCAAAAGTAATTGCGTTTGCAACACACACAAAGTTTGGCATTCAGGATGATGTTGTATACGCAGTAGTTACGAGAGACGGCGGGAAGACTTATGAGCTCGTGAGCGCCCCGCATTATCAGCCGTTCACAAAACTTCTTCTTAATGAGCTAGAAAGCGAGTTAAGAAATAAGAATTTCCGCATTGTCGATATTTCGGGAAATAAAAAGATCACTCTTACCTATCAGGACGACATGGGTGCACCGGTTGCGTCTGGCGCAAAAGAACTTATGAGAGATGTGGAAATCAATGAAATAATAAACAGTCAGATGACATACACCGATCGTATCACCACAGAAGTTGCTGTTGAGAACATACCCGAGGTCTACAGAGCATTAAGGGAGCGCGATGCTGCCATCGATCATTTTTATGATTATTGAAAAAAAGAATTCCTGATATAATTTCCTCTCTATGGACAAACCAGCGCTCGTTATTAAAAATCTCAAGAAAAAGTATGCCACGGGGACGGAGGCCCTCAAGGGTGTTTCGCTTACAGTGCCGACAGGCGACTTTTTCGCGCTCCTTGGACCGAACGGCGCGGGTAAAACGACTATCATTGGCATTGTCGCCGGTCTTGTCAATAAAACCGATGGAGAAGTTTCCGTGTTTGGGCACGATATAGACAAAGAAACAGAAAAAGCAAAAACATACATCGGTCTTGTCGGACAGGAACTCAATTTCAATATATTTGAAAAACCGTTTGACATTGTTGTCAACCAAGCCGGCTACTACGGCATTCCGCGTTCCATTGCGATCCCGCGCACCAAAAAACTTCTGGAAGACCTGGGGCTTGGCGACAAGATGATGGAAAAATCGATGACTCTCTCGGGCGGGATGAAACGCCGTCTTATGATCGCGCGCGCTTTGGTGCATGAACCGCGATTTCTTATTCTTGATGAGCCGACGGCGGGAGTTGATGTTGAACTTCGCCGGGGAATGTGGGACTATCTCCGCTCTCTCACTAAAAAAGGGCTCACCATTCTTCTCACCACACACTATCTCGAAGAAGCAGAACAGCTCTGCAAGCACGTCGCCATCATTAATAAAGGACAAATTATCACCTCTGGCACCATGAAAGATATTTTAGGGAAACTCAAAAGTGAAACGATTACCATTGATCTCACAAAACCCGTAACCGAAAGTGCGCTCCAAGCTCTGCGCGCATATAATTGTAAAAAAATAGATGATACATCCATTGAAATTGAAATAGGAGAGGGAAGAGGGCTCAATGATGCGATTCTCATACTCAATAACCACAATCTCCCCGTGCAGACCATTCGCAATAAAACAGGAAAACTTGAGGAAGTATTCGTTAAACTAATCAACCAATAGTATGAACTCATTTGGACTCTGGATATCGTTTTACACCATAATCCGGAAGGATGTTGTGCGGATGTTTCGTGTTTGGATACAAACATTTCTTCCCTCCGTCATAACAGCCGTTCTCTACTTCCTTATCTTCGGTACGGTGCTCGGCTCGCGGATTGGAGACATGCAGGGCATTTCCTACATGACATTTGTTGTGCCGGGGCTTGTTATGCTTTCCATTGTGACTAGCTCTTACTCCAACACATCCTTCGTATTCTTTACTTCAAAGTTTTTCGGACGCTCTATCGACGAAATACTCGTTTCGCCTACGCCGCCATGGCTTCTTATTGCCGGGTTTATCGGGGGCGGGGTGGTACGGGGAACCATTGTCGGCATCCTCGTTCTTATGGTGTCTCTTTTCTTTACGGGGCTTCACCTGGCGACCCATAATATTCTCATTATGCTGGGATACGGACTTTTGACCGCACTCATCTTTTCCCTTGCAGGACTGGTAAACGGTGTCTACGCAAAATCCATAGACGGAATAAACATCGTTCCCACATTTGTACTTACCCCGCTTGTGTATCTCGGGGGCGTCTTCTATTCCGTTCACGCGCTTCCGGAGTGGTGGCAAACGATCACCTACAGTAACCCACTTTTTTATCTGGTAAACGGATTTCGCTATGGATTTTTGGGTATCAGTGACGTTTCGCTCTACATGTCTACGGGAATTCTTTTTGCGATGGCAGTAATTCTTATGGCGATCAATTGGTATTTAATCCGCAAGGGGCTGGGACTCAAACAGTAATCGAAATTACATAGGTTCGACCTATGTAATTTCGATTACTGGCAACAAAGAGGTAGGAATCTCCCGCGCCTCTCACCTCGCCGCCATTCGGCTCGGGCTGGGCACCAGCTCGCGATTTTGTCTGCTGACAAAATATCGCTCCGCTGTTCGATTCCCGCCGAAAGCAAATAAATTTACTTTCTCCGAGTAGAATATTCCGCTTCGCTACATAGTCCCCTCGGCAGGAATGTCCCGCAGTTACTAAGCTCACTCAAAGCAAAGCTTCTCGTTCACTAAGTACTGCTGGACGCGGCTCGCTGTTGCTTCGCAACATACTCCGCCGTTCGATTCCTGCACGGAGTCAAGCAGTTGACTCCTCTCGGAGATTTTTCATTTTATTCAAAATCTCCTCGGCAGGAATCGAACCTGCATCGCCTCCTTCGGAGGGAGGCATCCTATCCATTGAACGACAAGGAGGAATAATTAAAATATAAACAAGAAAGACAAAAACCGTATCACAGGATATTAAAACCTCAAATAATCCATGATGCGTTGCGCGAGTGGCTCCACATGTTCTTCTTCTTTAAGATAATTGAGGAGGACATCACGGACCATCTCCGGATTTTCTCCGCCGAGCGGGATGACGATGTATGGCATAAAAACCTTACTCGATTGAAGAAGTATTTTTGATTCCTCTCTCCTCTCAATGACCCAAAACGAAGTGAGTGAAGAGTGGGGGTAGAGTGTCGCACCGGAACGAACCCCACGGCGATCAATTTCAAAGAGCACCTCATGCGGATGGCGGGCACCATAGACCGCAACTGTAAATGCGCCAAGAATTATAAGTATTGAGAAAAGAATATTCGCAAGAATATATGAAGCCACAGCACCTGCCATAGCCATAATTCCCAAGGCCCAATACCAGTCAGTGGTTTTTTCTCTAATCGGATATTCGAGCGCGCTCCAAGTTATTTTTTCTTCATTCATAAAAAGTGCTATTGTTGAGGTAGTTTATATGATGTCTGAATTCTATCAAGCAGAATCATTTTAATCAAACAATATCCCCCTATCTTGGTGGACAATATATTGCATACAGTTTAATCTATACCTTATGAACGAAGACCTATCTCAAAAAAAGTGCGTGCCGTGTGAGGGGGGAACATTACCCCTTAAGCTTGAAGAAGTTGCGAGCTACACGAAACTTCTTAAAACTCTATGGAACGTGGAAGGCAATAAAAAAATCTCCCGGCAATTTAAATTCAAAGATTTCAAAGAGGCGATGGTGTTTGTGAGCAAGGTCGCGGAAGTTGCAAATAATGAAGACCACCACCCCGACATCCATATATACTATAATAAGGTGGAGATCGAACTTTCCACGCACGCAATCGGGGGACTTTCGGGGAATGACTTTATTGTCGCGAGGAAAATAGAAAAATCGTTAGAAACGTAAGCATCGTGTCGAATACTTCAAACTAATTAACTTATAAACTAATAAACTATTTCACATGCCACATTATATTTGTACGGGAGGATGCGGAGGAATATCAGATACGCCAGGTGTTTGCAAAACCGAAGGATGTTCAAAAGAAGGAAAGCCACTTGAATTTTGTGATTGCACCGATGGGGAACACAATGGTCTCTCTGAGATCGAAGAAATTGAGGAAGAACAAGAAGAGGAGGAATAAAAGATATTCTTCTTAACAAAAAAACCGCTTATGCGGTTTTTTTGTTAAGAAGAAATGGGGGGTCTGAATGAAAAACGGTATGTAATTGAAAAAATCAAAAACCATACGATACCGCGAAGACCATAAGCACAAGGCTCATGGCAATAGGAGAAACCGCAAGTTTAAGTGGAAAAACCGCAGGGATATTTTTTATACGAACAAATAAAAGAGTTTCTAAAAAAAGAAAAACAAGAATATAAACGATAAGATTTTTATAAATCGACAATGCGGTTACGTTTTCTGATAGAAGAGAAACTCAGTGGCTATGGGTGTGTATTTTTCTTTTTGCGGAGATGAATAGGTGGTATATCGCATAAAGAGTTCCAAGGGTAATTGCTGTCCACCCAAAAAATGCTGCTGGATTGAGATCCACGAGTGCTGTTGATGCTTGTGTTGCGCCATATGCAAATAAAAGTTCTGCTATAAACGTTGCCACTATATACTTGCCGAAATGATATCGAACAATTCCAAGGGCATATCCAAGTATTTCCGCAGGAAGTGCGAGGCGGAACAAAAGAACTTTCGTAAATGTCGCATGTTCTTTTATCCAATCAGCATATCGGTGAGCCGTTTCTGGCTTCACGAATCGTTCGAGAATAGGACGTGCAGCATAACGTCCGATAGCATATGTGCAAATACCACCTAACACCCATCCAAGAAGAAGTAGTGTAATGGTCATTAGTTGTCCCCAGATAGTGATGGCAATTGGGATAAATGGCACACTACTAAAGGGTGAAAGCAATGCGGAAAGAGCGGAAAGAGCCACAAAGATTGTACCAGCCATAACACCATTACTTATCGCGTACTTCTGTAATGACAGCGTTATATTAAAAAATGTTTCTTGTAGTGTGGGTGAAAGAAAAAAGAGCGTCGCAATGGCGACAATGACAACAACGCCAACAATGTATCTGCGCTGGAACATAGGTACTTATTATAAACGTTCCTCACGGTAATTCCCAATGCGGTGGGGGGGGTGAGATTTTAAATGCCCAAATTATTGAAAAAATTTTGTCTGCATGAAGTTAGTAATTAAAAAAGTTACTATTCTTTAGCTTTATTGATTGCGTACGCCATCAATTCATCGTAGGGAATCCCTATCTTTTCCGCAACCACCTCAAAGTAGCCAATTACATCTCTATCTTTTTCTGATAATTCTGCAAAAGTAATAATATCAGAAATTATATCTTCGGGTCTCATCCCCTCTTTTTCAGCAAGAGTGTCGATAAGTCCGTCAATAACCGATTCTCTATTTTCAAAATTTGGTAGTTCTTCCATGAAGACAATATTGGGAAAAATTGCGGGGGATGAGATTCGAACTCACGGTCCGGTTGCCCAGACTCCTATTTTTCTCGATTCTTACAGAATCAGTACATCTTTTGGATATTTTCTTAACCGATTTTATCGGCTCAAAAATATCTCAAAAGGTCTTGCGCATGTTCCGTGTTTTCGCATGCTCACTGGTTACATTTTTAATAAACGCTTTTTACCACAGTGCGGAGGAGGTGAGATTCGAACTCACGATCCGCTTTCGCAGATTCCGGTTTTCAAGACCGGTGCATTCGACCACTCTGCCACTCCTCCGCACTACTGTAAAATATTGCTCACTATTATGTCGTGATAAGCCCTAAATATTTGTGACTCAATAGTACCAGAAAAGTGCCGCATTGCAATTTTTGATTTTTTGAATCGCGCGTAGTACTCTATGGAAATGCGAACCAACATTGTCCATGCAGGAGCAGATGAACTGACGTACGAGATCCGCGAGATCTTTGAGGTTGGGCGGGAACTTGAGAAATTAGGCATTTCGATCGTTTGGGAAAATATCGGCGATCCTGTCGCCAAGGGGCACCCTGTTCCTCCGTGGATCCGCGACATTATTAAAAAGACCGTAAGCGAGGACAATGCAAGTTTTGCCTATTCTCCTACCAAGGGGCTTCTTGCGACACGAGAATTTCTTGCCAAAGAAGCTAACAAAGAAAACGGAACAAACATCACCGCAGAAGACATTCTTTTTTTCAATGGCTTGGGCGATGCGATTTCAAAAGTGTATACCTACCTCAATAAAAGCGCACGCGTGATCGGTCCCAATCCCGCATATCCGACCCATTCATCAGCAGAAGGAGCGCACGCAGGCTCGCGGCATATTACCTACACACTTAATCCAAAACGCAACTGGCTTCCTGATCTTGAGGAACTGCGCAACAAAGTAAAATATAATCCCAATATCGCTGGAATTCTCATTATCAATCCTGACAACCCGACCGGAATGGTGTACCCCGAGCGCGTTCTTCGAGAAATCGTTGCTATCGCAAAAGAATTCGGACTCTTTGTTATTTCTGACGAAATCTATGCACGCATAACCTACGGACCTGAAAAAATGGTTCCCATTGCGAAGGTTTTAGGAGATGTCCCCGGTATAACCATGCGCGGGCTTTCAAAAGAAATTCCATGGCCCGGTTCGCGGTGTGGATGGATAGAGGTGTACAACAAAGACAAAGATCCGATGTTCGCTCGATATGTAAAAACAATCGTTGACGCAAAAATGCTTGAGGTGTGCTCAACAACTCTGCCCCAGCGAGTGATTCCTGAAATTTTCTCTGACCCGCGATACTCCAAACACATTGCAGAGCAATCTCACGAGTACGAAGAGCGCGCCGAGATAGCCTATTCGGCTCTCAAAAAAGTTTCTGGTATTATTGCGCCAAAACCCGGCGGCGCGTTTTATATGACGGTGGTGTTTGAGGATGGGACGCTCCGCGGAAATCAAACACTCTCAATCGCAAACAGCCGCGCAAAAGAGGCTATTGAGAAAAAAATGACCAACATTCCGTTTGATCGGCGATTCGCATATTATCTTATGGCATCCCGCGGTATCTGCGTGGTGCCGCTCTCGGGGTTCAACTCAAATTACCAAGGATTCCGCACCACGCTTCTCGAATCTGATAAGAAAAAATTACAATCGCGGTTTGAAATTATTGCGGAGGCTATCAAGGAATACCTCGCCTCATAAATATGAAATTTCTTGGCATTGATTATGGGGCAAAACGCGTAGGAATCGCGACTGGAGATAGTGAAGGCGGTATGGCTTTCCCGCGTACGGTTCTCCCCAACGACAAAAAACTTATTCCTGCCATCAAAGAACTCTGCGATAAAGAACATATTGCCGAAATCGTTCTCGGTGAATCTCTTGATTACAAAATGAAACCAAATGTTATTATGGAGAAGATAACTCCGTTTAAAAAGGAGTTAGAGGATGTCACGGGTTTGCCAGTTCACTTTGAGCGGGAATTCATGACATCCGCCGCCGCGGAACATTTGCAAGGGAAGGGAGAGATGATTGATGCATCCGCGGCGGCAATCATTTTGCAAAGTTATTTGGATAAAAAGAAGAATCAAGAATAATAAACCATGAAAGAAGACTTTGAATTTCTCCACAAAAAGCTCCCCGAACTCCAAACGTCATCCGATGTAGAAGATGCTGTCGAGCGAGAGGAACGGCACACGGGTAAAAAGATACCCAACGACCCTGCGGAGCGGATTGAAGCGTATATGGATCGTCTGGAGAACATCTTTCTCAATCCCGACGAACGAACGCGCGAGCGCAATCTTGAAATGTTCCGCGACAAGATATATGACGCGCTCATCATCAAGCGTGAGAATTTTCCCGAGTCATACTTTGAGCTTCAAAAGCGCATCGCGCGTGAGCGCGGAGAGGTCGTGGAGGAAATCTCCGAAAATGTCCGCAGGCAGATGATGGAGGTGGCGATAGAAGACCAAAAACACTCGCTTGACGCGTGGACGGATTATCTCAGCGAAGAGGATGTTGCCTATCCAACATGGTTCAAATATTTCGTCTGGCGGAACATCACCAAGCTTTCTCAATTTGATAAAGAACTCGGCAAATTCAAAGAACGAACGAGCACCACCGTGGCACGATTCCCGGATATTCATCGGGGAGCGCTTGCGCAAATACTCGATGTTTACGAAAAAGTAAAAGCGGACAACAAAAATCTCAAAGAGCCGGAAATTCGAGAAGCATTTTCAAAAAAGTTCCCTGCTCTCTATGCCGAGCTTATCTCAAAGTCCCTCGCCGCTTCAATGGAGAACCGCGAAGAAATTCGCGGACAGTGGATGAAGTATGCACAGGGTAATAATACGGACGCAGAGAACCTTTTTGAATCAATGCAGGGTCAGGGTACAGGGTGGTGTGTGGAAGGTAAGACGACAGCTAGCAGTTATATCAAGCAAGGCGATTTTTATGTCTATTATACCAATGACGCAAGTGGCGAACCGACTCATCCCCGTCTTGCCATACAAATGAGTGGTTCTCAGATCGGTCAGATACGAGGCGTTTTACCACACCAAAGCGTCGAGCCTCTCATGCAGGAAGTGCTTGACGAGAAACTCGCAGAATTCGGAAGTGAGGCGGACACGTACCGCAGGAAAAGCGAAGACATGAAGCTTCTCACTCAGATTGAAAACAAAACAAAGAAAAACGAACCGCTCACCAAAGACGAATTTATCTTTCTCTACGAAATTGATTCACCCATCCAAGGCTTCGGCTATGAGAGCGATCCGCGCATCCAGGAACTTCGCCAAGGGAGAAATTCGGAGGAAGACATGCTCGTCATCTTTGAATGCGTGAAAGAGGAGATCGCTCATGTGCCGAAGGAGATTAATAATGACACAAAAGCGTATATTGGCGAATGGAATCCGACCATTTTCCAAACCATTAAGCAATATCCGAACATTAAGCATCTTTATGAATCATTTCCCGACAAAGAGATATTCATGAGACACATGGAAACCGACCCTACGGTCAACTCTCCGGAAAAAGCGGAAGAATCTCTGAAAGCCAAAAACATCTATCTGTCAGAGTGGGGAAAAGACATTCTCTACAAAACGGAATTCAGCACAGAGAGTAAAACTTACGAATTAGTGCAATTTACCGTTGCACAACTCGATTTTCCTAAGGGCGCCACGACGGATGAGATATACGCCAAAGCGATCAAACTCGGACTGGAACTTGCTCCCGCCGAAATCGGACCGTACCTGCGACTCCAGTATGGGGGCAGGGATTGGAAACTGATCGCCATGAAGCAAATTCTGACCAGTGATGGTTACCCGAGTGTGTTCTCTCTGGATGCCGGCGGTGTGGGACTCGAGCTTGATGCGTACCGCGCGAGGCCGTCGCGCAGGTGGTATGCCGTCAGCCAGTTTGTTTTCTGCTCCCGCAAGAAACTTGAAGCCTCTGAATCTTAGGAATTTTGTGATTTTGACACTTGAGCCCTTTGGCGCTTTTTGAAAATTTTTTTGATATACTCAAAATGGTTTGGTCATATCGGGCGGTTATGGCTTCCCGAAACCTTTCCAGTTGGCGCGTATTGAGGGTGCAAATGGCTACGGTTTTTTGCAGAGGGTATGCGTTTTTCCCAAAAAAGAAATCAACTTGGTGTGCGATGCTGGCGGATTTTAGATCTCAAATGCGATACAGTCGACACTCTTCCGCCGATTGGCGGGCTAGGTTGGCGGTGGCTCAGATGGCATCGCATACAAATACTGACCGGTGATGGTAACCCGAATGTGTTCAATCTGAATGCCGACGATGTGGAACTCAAGCTTAATGCGAACAACGCGAAGCCGTCGAACAGGTGGAATGCCGACAACCAGTTTGTTTTCTGCTCCCGAAAGTCATTCTTTTCCGCACTCATAATGATGTGCGGTTTTTCTTTTCAGGATTGTCCAGATTCTTCTTTCAGCCACCGAGCATTTTGCCGATCTCATCCAGCTTTTCTGCGATTTCGGCGTAGTGTTTGTGCGAGATAAGTTTTGCTTCCCATCCGACATGGAGGAGAAACTTAAGCGTGTCGAGTAGGAATATGCACTGCACGACTTTCCCCATTTTCTTTTCCCGCTCAATGAAGTATGCTTGGTGTGCAACCTCGAGCAGATCAAGAAATTTGTTTTCAATACGAGCGCCTAACGTATAGCGTTGTCCTTTGGGAATATGCGAGACAATCTTCAACCACACCAAATATCCCTCTTTGATGCGCTGAAGGATCGAAGCGTTTTCGAGAGAGAGAGAGAGAGAGAGAGGAAAATGCTGCGCCATGGATATGATGATATCATTTCCCTAGAAAATTTGCTTGTCTCGTGGCAGGAATTTTTGCGCGGTAAACGGAAACGAAAGGACGTTGCGGAGTTTTTATTGAACTTTGCCGATAATCTGTTCCTGCTTCGAGGTGAACTCGCGGCAAAAATATACACACATGGCGGATATTATGCGTTTAAGATCAATGACCCGAAACCGCGTGATATTCACAAAGCAACGGTTCGTGATCGGTTGGTGCACCACGCGATTTACCGCACCCTTTATACCTATTTTGACCGGAAATTTATTTTTGATTCGTATTCCTGCAGATTAGGCAAGGGTACGCACCGCGCCATCAACCGATTCAGAGAATATAGCGGGAAAGTTTCATCTAACTATACGAATACCGCATGGGTTTTGAAGTGCGATATCAGAAAATTTTTTGCAAGCATAGATCACGCAATACTGAAAGATATTTTGGCTCGGCATATCAAAGACGGAAATATTCTCTGGCTTTTGGGGCAGGTTATTGATAGTTTTCATACTGAAGGCAAAATTGGCATCGGTCTACCGCTTGGCAACCTTACGTCGCAGCTCCTTGTCAATATCTATATGAATGAGTTTGATCAGTTCATGAAACATACGACCAAGGTGAAGCATTATATTCGCTATGCTGATGATTTTGTGGTAGTGCATGGCGACAAGAATTATCTTGAAAGTCTTATCCCAAAAATTTCCGAATTTCTTGAAGTAAAACTCAAGCTCACTCTCCATCCCGACAAGGTTTTTATAAAGACATTTGCATCAGGCATTGATTTTCTCGGCTGGGTGCACTTTACAAACCATCGGGTCCTCAGGACAACGACCAAATGCAGGATGTTTCGGCGTTTAGAGAAACGCCCAACGAAGGAGACGTACGAATCGTACCTCGGGCTCCTCTCTCACGGGGATACGCACGATCCCTCTGTTGGAATCAAAAAATTTTTGTATTCGTGGAGAATAAATAATGATACAATGTGCCCATGACTGACGGTGAAAATAAAAAACTTGAAGAGCAAAGGTTTGACCTGTCTACCGCGCAGGCAGACCTTAAAAATTCCCCAAGGTCAGACCTTGGGATGGTTTCGATTGAAGATTTTGCAAAACTGAAAATAAAGATCGGGAAAATTCTTTCCGCGGAGAAAGTTCCTGATGCGGATAAGCTCATTAAGTTTACGGTTGACCTCGGAGAAGGAAGTCCGCGACAAATTCTTTCCGGTATCGCAATGCATTATCCTGACCCGTCTGTTTTGGTGGGGAAACAAGTACCCGTGCTCACCAATCTTGCGCCACGTGTGATTCGAGGACACGAAAGCCAGGGGATGATCCTTTATGCTGTTGGAGAAGGGGAACATTTCACAACCGTCGAACCAGCAAAAGAAGTTCCCGTAGGAACACCGCTTAAATAAGGTCTTAAACTTACTAACCTACTAATTTACTAACTTCCCTCGCCATGTTTGATTTTCTACATTTTGACTTAATAGCACTCATAAAAACATTCGGATACCTTGGCATATTCGCTATTGTGTTTGCAGAATCCGGTCTCTTTTTCGGATTCTTTTTGCCGGGCGATAGCTTGCTTTTTACCGCGGGACTCGTTGCTTCACAGGGATTTCTTAACATTTGGATACTTGTACCGCTCATAATTCTCGCCGCGATATTGGGCGACAATGTTGGTTATTGGTTTGGTGCAAAGATTGGTCCCAAAATTTTTACACGAGAAGACTCCTTCTTTTTTCATAAGCAACACCTTGAACGTACCCATAATTTTTACCTCAAATACGGCTCAAGAGCAATCGTGTTTGCGCGTTTTATTCCCATCGTGCGCACATTTACCCCAATCCTTGCCGGGGTGGGGACGATGCCGTACGGCACGTTTTTGAAATTTAATATTATTGGCGGTGTTCTCTGGGGTGCTGGCGTTACGTCCGCAAGTTATTTTCTCGGATCAATTATTCCTGGCGTTGAACGATATCTACTGCCGATTGTCATAGGAATCATCATTGTTTCATTCATCCCCATTATTATTGAACTTGTAAAAAATAAAGGGAAATGATGCGTGCACCGCTGTGGTGCGCATTCCGCAGAAAGTTTACTTTGCGCATTATGCTGTTGCACCGTATACTTATAGAGGAACAAGGATACCGTTGAATATTTCATGAATCCTGCGGTGAAAAATGGCATTGGAGCAACCCACAATGGTATAATATTCTTCATAGTACAACAAATGATTTGTTTTTTTATTTATCCACTAAGCAGCAATTTTGCTCGATAAGAGCAATGCCTTTTTCTACTACAGGATGAAAAAAAGTCTTTTCTATAAATTTTTCCCCCCACCGGTATTTTTGAGAATGCCTTCCGTTGGGTTTGATATTTCGGATCAGGCTATACGATTTGTGGAAATTATTGAAACACGCAAAGGTTTTGTAATTGGAAAATACGGATTTCGAAATATTGCTCCCGGAGTTATTATAGGGGGAGAAATAAAAAATACCGAGGAGCTTAAAAAAGTTTTATCCTCTATACATCAAGAACACAATATTGATTTTGCCAACGTTTCATTACCTGAACAGCAATCGTACCTTCTCACGATTAATGTTCTCACCATGAAACAAAGCGAGATCCGAGGGAGTCTGGAACTTCAGCTTGAAGAATACGTTCCCATATCGATGGGGGACGCGACATTTGATTACGATATTGTAAATAGTTCACACAAAGATAAAGAACATATGGAACTTTCCCTTGCTGCTGTGCCCCGCACTGTTGCAGAAAGTTACACCAGTATTTTTGAACATACCGGCATCATGCCCATCGCGTTTGAAGTTGAAGCTCAAGCCGTTGCTCGTTCGATTATTCCGCGTGGCGACAAGGGGACTTATATGATTGTAGATTTTGGTAAAACACAAACGGGAATATCGATTGTCAGTGAAGAAACAGTAGTTTTTACTTCGACGCTAAACATTGGAGGAAGTTCGCTCACAAAAGCAATAGAAAAACAATTTGGAGTTAGCACAGAAGAGGCAGAAAATATAAAAAAAGAAAAGGGTTTCTTGAAAAACGAAGAAACACAGGAAATGTTTCTCGTACTCATGTCCACCGTTTCGATTTTAAAAGATGAGATCAATAAACATTATATATATTGGAACACACACCTTGATCAAGATGGCGGAAAAAGACCCAAGGTAGAAAAAGTATTTATGTGCGGGAGTGATTCAAACCTCACGGGCTTTATTGATTTTGTTTTACCGGGCCTGAAGACAGAAATAGAACTTGGTAATGCAATGGTAAACGTTAATACCTTTGATCGTTATATACCGGAAATCGAATTCGGCGACTCCTTAAGTTATGCGACAGCAATTGGTCTTGCGCTTCGTCCCTCCGAATAACAATCGTAACGCCGTTTTTATTGAAATGAATTCTAAATCATGATAAATCTCCTTCCCATATCAGGAATAAAAAGGGTCATCTCGGAGTATCGCATACGGCTTACTACTACCGCGCTTGTTATGCTCGCGACAACAATGATTATTGCAATAATACTTCTTGTCCCGGCGTATCTTCTCGCGTCTCACAAACAATCCATCGTGGTGGAAAATTTATCAAAAACAGACGACAAAAAAACATCTTTTCAAGAGGCAAAAAACCTCGAGGTGATTGTCAAAGAAACTGATACCACGATTGATCTACTGAATGAGAAAGGGAAAAAATTTACTCTTTCATCCGATCTGCTTCAAAAAACAGCTCGTTATAAAACTGAAGATATAAAGATACGGGGAATATTTTACAACAAAACAGATATCGAAAGCACCCTTTCTTTAAAAGGAATGGCAACGAATCGCCAGAGTCTTACAAATTTTGTCGAGATACTTAAAAAAGACGCAGTGTTTAAAGACGTGAGTCTCCCGATTTCTGATCTCGTAAAAGATAAAAACATCGATTTCACGATCATGATTAAATATAAAGATGAAGAAAATGAAAAGGCAAAGAAAAAGGAACAAGTAACTCCACCACCACCAGAAGAAGACGAAGCACCTTAGGGGTTATATTGTTAGCACATAGATTATGAAAATACACATACATTTGATGGTCGAGCAACATTGTTTACGTAATAAAACATTCTGTGTTTTATTGCACACAACGGAATGAACAAAACAAAAAAATTATTAATTACTATGATTATAGTCAGCACCGCACTTTTTGGTGTTTACGGTTTTTTGTTTTACCGCATTAAAACGGCGAGCGAAGAAACGTCAACGTTGTCATATGAGCTTAATGCGCGACAAACAAACGAAGATGATCTCACGCAACTCCGTCATGCGGTGAATGATATGAAAGAAGATCGAATGAAACTCCAGTCATATTTTGTGCGTTCAAGTTCAATAAATACCTTTTTTGACTCCCTCGAGTCTTTGGGGGCAGAAAGTAATGTTGTTGTAAAATTGGGGGGACTCATTGAGCGGGAAAGTCTTCTGGGGATCGATGTCGGTGTGAGTGGTACATTTGAAGATATTTACTATTTTGTAAAACTTATTGAACATCTACCGTACCGGATAGAATTTAAAAAAGCGTTTTTTAATAGTTCAAACGCACCTGCCATTCCTTTGCCAGCTGTAGAACATTCGCAACCGAAGTCTCTTTCGGGTGGGGAATCAGTTGAAAGTGAAAAAAACGATATACGAAAAGTATTGTGGGATGCGAGTTTTACTCTTGAAATTTCCGGGTACATTAAAGAATAACTACATGAAAAATTTTGATATAAAAAGAATATTGAAAAGATTTGTCCAACTACGAGACAAAGACAAGCTGAAAATGGAGATGACACCTCACAGTGATTGGCGGATGTTATTCGTTATTTTTACAATTCTTATTGTGGCGGTGGGATCTGCGAGTTACTACATTTTTCTTCGGATACAACACGATGATATATTTCTTGCTAAAGAGAATGAAATGGTCCGCGTGAGAACATTTAATACACAAAAACTTAAGGATACCATTGGAATTTTTGAGCAAAGAAAGAAAGAACTCGAAATGCTCCGCGCTGAAAAACCATCCATCATTGACCCATCGATATAAATCATGTAGCGTGTATCAATTGTAATTGCCCTCGTAGCATAATGGATAGTGCTGCGGACTTCTAAGCCGTAGATGCAGGTTCGATTCCTGCCGAGGGCATAAAAATAACGAGAACAATGCGAAGCATTGGGTGATTATATTTTTATCGCCCTCGGCAGGAATCGAAGGACGGAAGCGGTATACAAGACGAGCCTGCCTGCCGGTAGGCAGGCGAAGCGAGTGCTTGTCGCTCCGTCGGGGTCGAGAGTACTTAGTGCTCGCAGTCTGCAAAGCAGACGAGAACACTTAGTAACTCGTGACCGATCCTGCCGAGGGCATAAAGTGTTAAGAAAAAGTGAACACCACAAGAGTACTTCAAATCTCTAATCGCTGCACTCAAGAGATTTTGGTCGCTGCTTCACTTTTTTAACTTTATGCAAGCACAGTGATGCCTTGCGACCACGCAAGGCCACGAGCTGGGGTTCGCGAGCGACCAAAGTTTTCTTATGAGCGTAGCGAATTAGAAAACTGGAAGTACTCTTGTGGTGTACTTACGCAGATTTCGAGCCTGCCTACCGGCAGGTAGGCAAAGCGAAGAAATATGCTTAGTAACTCGTGACCATGTCGATCCTGCGCTCGAAGAGCTCGATATCGAGCGAGAAGCTTTGCTTTGAGTGAGCTTAGTAACTGTGGGACATTCCTACCAGGGGCATTCGAATAAGAAAATATGCTACAATAATTGCACAGGTTGGCTAGTAAAACCTCAAAAGAACCCAAAGAAAAACATCGACTCGAATCATATTTTAATTTTGGGGGAAGAAAATTTTTTAATCATACAAATTTATGAGCATAGAAAATCCGTTTGAAAAACCTCCCAACAAGAAAGAAGAACCTATTAAAGGGGAGGGTTTTACTATGAAAAAAGGAAATCTTTTTGGTAAAAAAGTTGGTCCAAGTCTCGAGTTTAGGCCAGGAGAAACTTCTGAAACCGCACGAGTAAGAGAAGAAGGAGAGGAAGCCGGAAGAGAGTGTTTGAGACAGGAATACCGAGAGAAGGACGTGAAAATGACACCAGAGGAAAAAGCGCAACGAGCCGAAGAATGGCCACGACAGAACCGAAATTGGATGGCAAAATGGTTTGAAGACGGCATTAAAAAAAGTGGCGAGTATTCGGAAGCTCTCCAAATTAAACCAGATGGGAGTCTTGACCGCGAAAAAAGAATGGATGGCGGGCTCCCGTTTATTGTAAGCGCAGGCGATTTGAAAAGTCCGGAAGATTTATACCAATTGATGCACAAAATCTCACAGGAACATCTGGAGCTTGGTGTGTCATTTGAAGTTGATCCAAATAGAAAATGGATGAAGTATCGTGTTGCTAAAAAGAAGGTTGAAAGTGGGAAATAAAGTTTCTTCATAATTTTGTATTCGCTTTGCGAATTCTTGGATTGAATGCCGTCAAAAAACTTGAAATTGTCACCCAGTAGGTGATTCTGCTGAATCAGCGGTGTGGCTCCGCCGCCTTTCCGAATTTTCGCGGGGGGAATTTTCCGGAAAAATGCGTTCGGACTAATTCAAGAATACTGCATAAACACAGAACTCAACGGCTTTTTCAAAGCCAGAAGGTGGGACGCGCTTCGCGCGTGCGACATCAGCGATTTTGGAAATAGGTTCGAGCTTGGTACAATAAACACATAATACAGGGCGAGGTTCTAATGACCGAAGGACCTAACCCATCAGGACTACCTAAAAACTTCTTCCAAATTTTAATTCATTTGAAGTAGGATTTTTTAGATAATCATAAGTTCAATGATATATCTTTATAAACACAACCCCGAGGGCAATAGCTTCACATTGTCTTTTGATGAAGATCCTCAAGTACAAGAAGGATTTGGAATCGGTGGTTCCATAGTCGGTAAAGAAACGGAGAATGGCATCATTTATTATAAAGTTGTTGCAGAAAGAGTTACATACGCTGACGGCCAGCCAGATGGATTGACAATCCGCTTGCGCATGCATGCACCAGGCTCGCAACAATACACATGGCGTACTGGCGCCAGCGAACACGGATACATTGGCACCGAAAAAGATAATGAGAATTTTGAAGCAACCATTTATTTCCGGGTTCATGATTTCAATAAAACCCACACTTCCTTTTCATGGATCATTCGAGGAGGTGTTCATGGAGGCTCGCACGACCCTCGGTCAAGCTGCATAGGTATGCAGGTCCCGTACGCAAATCTCAAAGCAAAAGTATTCAAGGAGTTAGATCATCCTGATTATGACTTTCTCACAATAAACCGGAAATTTGATTATGCAATCCAAGAAAACAAATGGCTCGCAGTTAAAGTCGTTTCTTTTTTAGAAGAACAACAAAAAAGAACAAGAAACTTTCTCTATCTTGATACTAATCCTTATAATGAGGACGGCTCGCCCCGAAACGATTTTCATCTTTATACAGAATGGAATGATATAGAGGGGGTCTCTACTGGCCAATATGTCAAAGCCGCGCTTTGGGCAGGATGGGAAACGACGTTTCGTGTCGATGGGTGGAAGAGTTTGGATATCGCGCACTTTTCAATACGCGAAGTGATTCCTAAAAAAACTTTTGAAGAAAAATAAAAAGACAATGAGATTACTTGCTATCCACAAAATCAAAAACCCAAAGCTATCGCTTCGGAATTTAATGTTTTGTGGGCGATGAGGGGCTTGGTCACGGATATTTTTCTGTTGAAAAATTCCGCGACCCCGCCTCGCGCCGCCACGCTCCGGCTTTCAAGTCCCTACAAAACGCTACGCGTTTCTCATTTGCATGATGCAAAAAATGCCCAACAAAAGTTGGACATTTTTCACATGGTGGGCGATGAGGGGCTTGAACCCCCGACCTTCGCAGTGTAAATGCGCTGCTCTACCAACTGAGCTAATCGCCCGTCAAAGGTATAAAGAACACAGGCATCATACTGTATTTCTCAAATAAATTCAATACTTGTAAAAGTCGATACAGATGATAGAATACATCTTATGTAGTATATGTATTAGTGGTTCACTATATATGAAATTATTAGAAAAACAAAAAGTCATCGCGTTGCGTAAGGAAGGAATGTCGATCAAAGAGATTGCTCGAAGCGCCAGTGTTTCAAAGGCGAGTGTGAGTATGTGGGTGCGTAATATTACGCTGAGTAAAAAGCAGATGAGTGTTTTAAAACGGAAAGGGTTTTCATCCGAAGCAATCGAAAAAAGACGCCAAAAACGATTGCTCAATGAACAAGAAAAGAGGGACGCCATAGCGACTTTGGCGCAAAAAGACATTAAAAATATTTCTACCCACGATTTACATCTTATCGGGTTATGTTTATATTGGGGAGAAGGAGGAAAGACAAACAAAGGATCGGCAAGGATCTCAAATAGCGATCCCGCGGTTATTAAGGTAATGATGCGGTTTTTTCGAGAGATTTTTAAGGTTGAGGAGAAAAAATTTCGTGGCCATATCCACATCCACTCTCATCTCAATATTGAGAGCGCAGAGCGGTATTGGTCACATGTTTCAGGAATTCCGCGCTCACAATTTTTCAAAACGTATTCGAAGCCGAGTATTGCGAGTAAGAATAAAAAAGATAGTTTGCCGTATGGTACTTTTGATATTTATGTCTGTAATACAAAATTATTTCTTCAGATCATTGCTCAGATTGAAAAGATAAAAAAACTGATTGTCTAGTTTTATTTTAAAAATTACACTAAGATGTCTCGAATGCAAAAACGTCTCGAATGCAAAATAACCGGCCTTGTGCAGGGAGTGATGTTTCGTGATTTTGTGAAGCGTACAGCGCTCTCGCTTGACCTCGTGGGAACCGTAGAAAATCGTGCTGATAACCTGGTCTACGTTGTCGCGGAAGGGGAAGAAGGGCAACTTAAAAAATTAATACCGATACTTCGGAAGAAACCGCTTATTTCTCGAATGGTTGCACGTGTTGAAAATATTGATGAGCAGTGGGGCGAATCCACCGGAACATTTCCTGATTTTCAGATTTTATATTAGAGTTATGGGTGAGTCACATGAGGGGCTACATAAAAATTAGTAAACAAGATGAAGGATACAATCACTACTCCAGAAAACGGTAAAATCCCGCATTGCATCGGGATTATTATGGACGGGAATCGCCGGTGGGCGAAAGCGCGCGGACTCCCTGTGTTTATGGGACATAGCGAGGGGTATAAAAAATTCAAAGAGTTTATTCGGTGGGCACGGAAGCGGGGTGCTCGGTACGTTGTAGCGTATGCATTTTCAACAGAAAACTGGAAACGATCTGAGGCAGAAGTGGGTCAAATCACCGAACTGCTTCGCATGGTGCTCGATACTGAAGTTGAATCATTGAAAAAAGAGGGCATTAAGCTGAAATTTATCGGCAACGTCGAGCAGTTTCCTCCTGACGTTGTAAACAAAGTGCGTGAAGCAGAAAAAGAAACCGCGAGTGGTGTGAACATTGAAGTTGTTGTGGCGTTATCTTATGGCGGGCGAGATGAAATCATATCAGCAATAAAAAAACTTTCTCTGGAGGACATGCAAAATCTTACGGAAAAAAGCTTTTCGGAAAAGATTTCCACGCAAGGAATTCCAGACCCTGATATTATTTTGCGAACTGGGGGAGAAATGCGACTTTCTAACTTTCTTCTGTGGCAATCCGCATACAGTGAACTCTTTTTTACAAAAACGCTCTGGTCAGATTTTACCGAAAAAGAATTTAATGGCATGATCGATGAATTTTCTTCGCGTGAGCGGAGAAATGGGAAATAATCAAAGAGAGCTTCAATAGGTTCTAGCTTCACGAGCTTCAAAAGCTTTCGAAGCCACCGAAGCTATGGAAGCTAAAAGATATCATGAACATTTCTGTTATTTACGAAGATGAAGATATTCTTGCGATCAATAAACCGGCGGGCATCACAGTACACACCGACGGGAGGTCTAAAGAAAAAACGCTTTCAGATTGGGTTGTTGAACACTACCCGTCAGTACGAGGAGTGGGGGAGGGAATCAAGCTTGCATCTGGTCAGGAAATTCCCAAACATGGCATTGTGCACCGCCTTGATCGCGATACATCTGGCGTTATGATTATCGCGAAAAACCAAGAAGCTTTTTTGTTTTTCAAAAATCAATTTCAGGACCGCGAAGTGCAAAAAACATACCGAGCGATCGTGCACGGGAGAGTAAAAGAAACAAAGGGGATCATTGATAAACCCATCGGGAAAAGTAGAAATGATTTCAGGCAATGGTCTGCGGAAAAAGGAGCGCGTGGGGTGTTGCGTGAGGCAACAACGGAGTATGAACTTCTAAAAAGCACAAAAGATTTTTCTTATCTTTCTCTTCATCCAAAAACGGGAAGGACGCACCAGATTCGCGTGCACTTAAAATCAATCGGACACCCGGTACTGTGCGATAAACTCTATGCATCGAAACGGCTTTGCGAAGGGGGACTTCTGCGGATGGCACTCCATGCTTATTCTATATCAATCAATACTCCCAATAAAACTCATATCACGATCGAAGCTCCTGTACCTGATGATTTTACCGGGGCGCTTGCACAGCTCGGGCTTTCGTGATAGATTATCTGCCTATATGCAACCGATCACTATTAAATTTTCTCCCGTAAATATTGAAGAACGAAAAAAGCTCGACATTCGTGCGGGCGATACGGTGCGCGTCTTCTCGAAGATACAGGAAAAAGGGAAGACTCGCCTCCAGGCTTTTGAGGGAATGGTTCTCGGCCTTAAGCATGGAAAACAATCCGGCGGAACATTTACTGTCTATAAAGTCACAAGCGGAGTTGGTGTTGAGAAAGTGTACCCCCTCTATTCCCCAGTCATTGATAAAATTGAAGTTTTGCGCCGAGCAAAAGTGCGCCGATCAAAGCTCTACTACATCACTGAAAAGGTTGCCCGCGAAGTTCGCAGAAAAATGAAACACTCCCGCGCACTTCCGCAAGGAGTTCCCGAAGAAGCGCTTGAAGTCATGGAGCCCGAAGAGAGTGAAGCCCCGACGCCCGAAGAGGTCGGGGTCCCGACCGAAAGCGTCGGGAAAACAAAATCAGAATAATCAAGAAATTTTAAAAGGCGGGGTGTCCCGCCTTTTTTCACGACAAGGAAAAAGGGTTGAAAATCCGCAAGGTATTGGGTATAGTTGGTGAGAAAGGGATATAAATTTGCGCAGGTGTTGTAATTGGTAGCCAAGCATCCTTGAGGTGGATGTGCCCTTACGGGCGTGGAGGTTCAAGTCCTCTCCTGCGCACAAGTAGAAACATCGGCAAAAATGGTCGAATGAATCCTACTCTTTCGACGTTGGAAAAAATAGCTGGAGCATTGGATATTTCCAGCAGTGAACTTTTGAAATAAATTTATGGCATACAACGAAGCAGATACAAGAGCAAAAATAATTGATCCAAAACTTTACCAATCTGGATGGGTAGAGGATTTTATTTCGCGTGAATTTTATTTTACCGAAGGAAAAATTTATCTTGTCGGAGATGAGGCGAAAAGAAAAGAACCTAAAAAGGCAGATTATTTACTCCGATACAACGACGCGCTACCTCTTGCTGTGGTTGAAGCAAAAGAAGAAGAAAAATCTGCCACGACTGGTATGCAACAGGCAAAAGACTACGCCGAACGCCTCGATATTATGTTTGCCTACGCAACAAACGGACACGAGATTGAAGAATTCGATTTTTCAACAAATACTCAAAAAACTATTCCCAATTTCCCATCTCGCGAAGAACTTTATCAACGATTTATTAAGGCACGAAACCTCGAATCAGTAGATATCGCTCCTCTTACTATTGCATACAACAAACAAACTTTTAATGAGAATCCTCGTTATTATCAGCAGGTTGCTATTCGTCGAGCCATAGAAGAACTAAGTAAGGGACGAAATAGAATCCTACTTAATCTTGCTACGGGTACTGGTAAAACTACTATTGCGTTTCAAATTGCGTGGAAATTAAGACAAGCCGGTAAAATCCGAAGGGTTTTGTTTTTAGCAGATAGAAATGTTCTACGCGATCAGGCATTTAATACTTTCGAGCCTTTCGGTAATGCTCGTGGCTATATTGAAAATGGCGAAATTTCAACGGCGCGAGATATTTATTTTAGTATTTATCAATCAATGTACGGAGAAAAAGATGGGAAGCGTGTTTTTGAGCAATACCCAAAAGATTTTTTTGACCTTGTAATTATTGATGAATGTCATCGTTCTGGTTTTGGAAATTGGAATGATATTTTAAAACATTTTTCTAGTGCCATTCATCTTGGTATGACTGCAACGCCAAAGCAGGATGAAAACATAAACACATACAAATACTTCGGTAATCCTCAAAATAATTTTAAGGCCGCTTATGAATATACTATGGCACAAGGAATTGATGATGGTTTTTTGGCAAATTTCTTGCTCCATAAAGTAAATCTGAATGTTGATAAAGATGGGTTAAAAATAGAAGATGCCGTCAAAGAAGGTGCGCAGGTTGAAATACCGGATGATGCAGAACCGGATGATTTCTACAAAATGGAGCAATTTGAAAAGCAGATTATTTTACCCGACCGAACAGAGAAAATGTGCGAGCACCTTGCTGGGCTTATAAAGACTTACGGCGAAATGCAAAAGACCATTGTATTTTGCGTAACAATGGATCACGCAGGAGAAGTTTCTAAGCATCTGCAAAATAGCTTTGCTTATTTAGGTTATCCAAATTATGCCGTCCGTATTGTGTCAGAGGAATCAGACGCACTAGCCCTACTAAAAACTTTTCAAGATCAAGCACAGAGTGTTCCTGTCATTGCGACTACTGTTGATTTGCTTTCAACCGGTTTTGATGCGCCAACTGTCCAAAATATTGTCTTTATGAAGCCAATCCGCTCACCGATTGTTTTCAAACAAATTATGGGACGAGGAAGCCGTATTTCCAAAGAAAAAGGAAAATTGTGGTATCGGGTTATTGACTATACTAATGCTACTCGTCTTATTGATGAATGGATTGAGGGAACACCAGAAATTAAACCCGATTCTCCGAGAATAAATTTTCTTAATGGCAGTGTTGTGGGACCAATGCACGATGCGTTTGATGTTATTGCGCCGATAGAAAATGCTCTTTTGACTATACAACTTTCTCCAAATGAACAGATTCAATCAAGAACAGACAAAGATGGATTATTTGCTCTAACTAATTTACCAGAAGGAAAAATAAAATTATTTGTTACAGCTTCAGGATATAAACGCCGTGAAATAACACTTGAAACTCAACCGACAACCAAAGAAAAAATACAAATAGAGCTTACTTTGCAAAAGAAACCAGTTCCTCCGATAAAAGTTACTGGACTCACTGTGTTTATTGAAGATGAGATGATGTTTGAGGTGGAAATACTTGGTAAAAGACTTAATCTAAAAGAATATGTTGCGTATTCTAAAGAAGAAATTGGTAAAATTGCTACAAATGTTGAAAATCTTAGAACAACATGGATAAAACAAGAAACTCGCGACGCTCTCATTGCCGAACTTGAGCAGAATGGTATCAATATAAAAATGCTTTCTAAAATTACCAACAATGATGAAGCTGATGATTACGATCTGCTTGCATCTCTGGGCTTCGGTGAGCAGATTCATTCTCGCCAAGAGCGTGCAGATGCAGTAGTGAACAAAGAGCAGGAATTTCTAAAACTTTTCACTCCCGATCAACTTCGTATTATCAAAGGCTTGCTTTTGAAATATCAGGAAAATGGTATTACAGAAATTACAAAAGCAGATGTATTTGATGTATATCCAATGCCCGGCTTTACCTATTCGCAAAATGCTTTCGGTTCTCCGCGCGCACTGCGACAAAATGTCGATAAATTACAGGAAAAGCTTTACGCAAATAATTAATTATGGCAAACGATTCAATTTCAAATAAATTATGGAGCGCGTGCAATAAAATGCGCCAAGACCCGGGTACGACCGGAGCTTTGCAGTATGTGGAGCAATTTTCATGGCTTCTCTTTTTGAAAGTATACGAGGAAACAGAAAATAAGAATGAAGCAAAGGCTGCTTTTGAGGGGAAAACATACCAGAGGAACATTGACGGCGAATATCGCTGGAGTGTTTGGACTGGGAAAGATACTTATCTCACTGGGCCAGACCTTCTTAAATTTGTGCAAAATAAACTTATCCCGCATTTATGCACGCTTTCTGGTAATCGCACCAAAGAAATTATCTCTGAAATTTTTACCAATACTCAAAACAGAATGGAGGACGGCTATCTTTTGCGAGAAGTGGTAGATGTGATGGTTGGCGTGGATTTTTTCTCTGACGAAGATTCCTTTGCCGTTTCGAGTATTTATGAGGGATTATTTAGCCGAATGAAATCGGCAGAAATAAAACCGCTTGCTGAATTTCACACTCCGCGAGTCATTGCTCGGTTTATGACGGAAATGGTTGCTCCTAAAATTGGCCAAACGATATACGACCCTTGCAATGGGCCGTCAGGATTCTTGACAGAGGCGTATCATTTTATGCGACCGAAAGCAAAAAATGTAGCTGATAACGAAAAATTACAAAAGGAAACTTTTTATGGAAAGGAATTAAAATCGTTGCCGTTTATTCTTGGCACAATGAATATGATTTTGAACGGAATTGCTACGCCAAACATTCGTAAAATGAATACGCTTTCCATCAATCTTTTCAATCTTACTGAAAAATATGACATTATTCTTACCAACCCTCCATTTTCCGGCACAGTGCGTGGTATAGATTCAAATTTTCCATATCCATCTGCACAGACAGAAATTTTATTTTTACAACACTGTATGCGTTCGCTTAAGGAAGGCGGAAAGTGCGCAATAGTTTTTCCAGAGGGTGTTTTATTTGAAAATCAAGATCAATCTTATATTAATACCAAGAAGGAACTTCTTCAAAGTTTTAATCTTCATCACATAATCCGTTTACCGAAAGGATCCTTTGCTCCTTATACACCAATTAACACCAATATACTTTTCTTTGATAAAACCGGACCGACTAAAGAAATTCATTATTATGACCTACCAATTACAGATGGAAGAAAAAATTTTACTAAGACAAGACCGATAACAAATGACCATTTCAACGAAATTAAGGAATTATGGAATACAAATGAACTAACAGAACGGTCGTGGATTATAAATAGAGATGATGTGATAAAAAAGAATTATTCTCTTGATTTTCGGCATCCGAATCAAAATTCAATAATTAAGCTTCCGAACTCAAAAGAAATTGTCCAGATGATAAGAGAAAGTTTTGGATTAATGGAAGGATTGTTTAGTGAAATTGAAGAGAACATATCTAGACATATAGATTGTGCATATGAGGAATATCCATTAGGTAAGCTTTTGATACGGAAAAAAGAGAAGATTGAAATAAAAGATGGACAACAATATAAAAGAACAACAGTTAAAATGCACGGCAAGGGCGTTATTCTTAGAGATCAAGTGAGTGGCAACAGTATTGGTACAAAAAAACAATTTACTGTGAGTCCGGGACATTTACTAATGTCAAAAATTGATGCAAGGAATGGTGCTTTTGGTATTATTCCGAAAGAGCTTGAGAAAGCAATTATCACCGGAAATTTCTGGGACTACGAAGTAAACACAAAATTATTAAATCCTGATTTCTTTGCTTTTTTAACACAAACGAATAGCTTTCTTGATTTCTGTATTAAATCTAGTAGAGGTGCGACCAACCGTCAGTATTTGGAAGAGAAATTATTTCTTGCTCAAGTAATAAAAATCCCAAAGGATATAAGTGTTCAGAAAAAAATAGTAGAAAACATAAATGGCTTGTCCTTACTTTCAACTAATCTAATTAAACATAGCGAGAAGTATAAAAGGCATATTGACTCAATTGTCCCGGTTTTTCTAGAGAAGGTTTTTGGCGGGGAAATAGAGACATAGTTCATGTAATTGGTAATAAAATTATGGAGCAAAAAGGCCATATTTCTGCTAATATAAAGGGTATTCTAATGTAATGGCCATGTATAAATTATGAAAATATGGGAAAAAGAAGCCATTGATTGGCTAGAAAAGAGCATAAAGCCGTTTCCTCAAGAACTCAATGAAATTGACTGGAAACTTGACCTGTCGCCAAATACTGACCGCTTGGCGCAACATTTGTCTGCCTTTTCAAACTATGATGGTGGTGGTTTTCTCGTGTTTGGCGTTGAAGCCGGGAAAATAATTGGTATAGATAATGATCAATGCACAAAAATTATTACGGCTCTAGGGAATATTGCCCGACAAAATTTGATACCGCCGATAGTTTTAGATCATGCGGTCACAGAGTTTCAAGGAAAAAATTTACTTTTTATAAAAATTGGCGAAGCACAAGAGAGACCGATTCATTTGCGAAGTGGCTCTGTTTATGACTCTTACACTCGCTCGGCTGGACAAACAAGGAGAATGGATAGAGTTGAGGTGGCTAATTTGATTGCGAAATCACAAGGATTGAGATTTGAAGATGGAATTTCTGAAACTGGATTGTCGGCAGAGGCAGTTTTGAAGAAAATTGATTTTACTTCATATTTTGACATGATTGAACGACCACTACCGAGCGGGAATGAAGCAATTCTGGATGTTTTATGTGCAGATAAATTAGCAAGAAAAAATGGCGACCTTTTTGATATAACAAACCTCGGAGCAATCCTGTTGGCGAAAAATATTGAAGAATTTGAGAATTTAAGCCGTAAGGCTGTGCGTGTGATTATTTACGAAGGTAAGGATAGAATGAAAACTATTAAGGAATTAGACGGTAAAAAAGGATATGCATCAGGTTTTGAATCTTTGATTGGATTTATAAATAATCTTTTGCCTGCAAACGAAGTCATAAAAACAGCTTTACGAGCAGATGTAAAAATGTATCCAGAAATTGCCATCAGAGAGTTGGTCGCAAATGCTTTAATTCATCAAGATTTTTATATTACAGGCACTGGACCAATGATTGAGATTTTTTCTGATCGGATAGAGATCACAAATCCCGGACAGCCTCTTATTGATACTCTGCGACTTTTGGATTCTCCGCCTCAATCTAGAAATGAGAAGCTGGCGGGAATTATGCGCCGATTCAAAATTTGTGAAGAAAGAGGGAGCGGTATTGATAAGGTGGTATTCCAGTCGGAGTTTTTTCAATTACCTGCGCCAGATTTTAGAAAAAACGAAAAACATTTCACAGCAATTTTGTATTCTCATAAGCCTCTCTCAAAAATGAATAAGGACGATAAAGTGCGCGCGTGTTATCTTCACTGTTGTTTGAAATATGTGGCAGGTAAAGAAAAAATGAATAACACAACTCTACGCGAAAGATTCCAGATTAAAGAAGAAAACTATCCTATTGCCTCGGGAATTATTAGTGACGCTATGGAGGCGGGGTTGATTAAACCATCTGATCCAAACAACAAATCAAAAAGGTATATGTCCTACATCCCATTCTGGGCTTAGTGATACTAGGGAGCATCCCCGCCGTTTCCTCTTTTCCCCACGGCGGGGATATTGCGCGCGAACGGGATGGTGGGTCAAGCGCATCCCAGTAGTACAGCAAAGCAAATTTTGATGTCGAGATTGCCGTTGATTCTACATGTCAAATACTCGACCAAACCTGCTTGACTTTTTTACATCGTTTGTATATACTTGTTCGTATGAACACGTATATACAAAAAATTAAGGAATTTCGTACTAAGAAAGGTTTTTCTCAGGAGCAAGTTGCGAAAGCAATTGGTGTTTCCCGTCCTACCTACAGTGCCATTGAGGCGGGTAAACAGAAGCTCGATTTAGATGAGGCTCAAAAACTCGCAAATCTTTTGGGTATTGATATTAGCGAGCTTGTTTCTGGGTCTATTCAGGATATAGAAAAGTACAAGCATATGATACTTACCTATCTGCGGATGAATCTCTCAAAGGATGGGAAAGTTCCAAAGACCAAGCTTGCAAAGCTTCTCTATCTTGCAGATTTTGCATGGTTTTATAACCATCTTGAGAGTATGAGCGGAATGCAATACAGAAAACTTACTTATGGTCCGGTGCCGGACGCATTTTTCCGCGCTCTTGATGAACTTGAAGTTAGTGGAAAGATTGTTATCAATAGAAAAAGAGACGATGACAAGGATATCTTTCTGATTAGTGAATCAGAAAGCAATAAAAATGAGAAGATTCAGACTATTTCCACTGAAGAAAAAGCATTGATGAAAAAAATTGTGGAAAAGTGGAAAGACAAAAAAACTCAAGACATTGTGAATTTTACTCACAATCAATTACCATACTTGATTGCTGATGACGAGGAAATTATTTCTTATGCGCTCATAACCCAAGAAGATCCTCATGAAGTCTACTAAGTATGAAGTTGTCTTTGAACCATTTACCGAAAGGCATTTCATAAAGACTTTTGTAAAAAAGTATAAGGGCGCATGGGATTTTACTCTGAGCACCGTAATTCAAGAGTTTGAGAAAATAGACATTTTGTTCCTGAAAAGTATTGCCGAGGAAATTACTGATAAAAATGCTGATGTAGTTATTTGTAAAACTGAATTTAAAATTTCCGGTACTCAAGAGTCTCGTCACGGTTCTGGTAATAGGTGTATTGTTGCGATCCATAGGAATATAAACAAAGTTTGTGTTCTTCTTGTGTACCACAAAACCGATTTAAGCGGTCACAACGAAACTGCAAGCTGGAAAATTCTCGTTAAAGATAATTACCCTGAATATAAGCATTTGTTTTAATTAAAAGCGCAGAATTTCCTGTCGGCTTGCCGCGGGGATGAATACGCGAGCAGGCTCTAGGAAAGGGCTTTTCTGGAGCTTGTGTTTACGGTATACTATTAGGTATATGAAAAATAAATCACTATTCATCGGTATCATCGCGGCGGCGGCAATTGTCGGAGGAATTTTTATATCAAACAACGACACAGTCTCGGGACAAACGTTTTCAACAAGCACCAAAGGATTGCCACTTGCCGGGAAGACGGAGGTAATAGAACTCAAAGATGGAGATACGTTTAATCTCACCGCAAGCTTCGTTAAGAAAAAAATTGGCAACACGGAAGTGAGGATGCTCGCTTATAACGGCTCTATTCCCGGACCGAGCTTGAAGGTTCTTCAGGGAGCCACCGTGACCGTCAATTTTAAAAATGATACGGACTTGGGAAATTCTATTCACCCGCATGGCGTTCGCGTGAAGAACGCCTTTGATGGCGTGCCCGATGTTACGCAAAAGGCGGTTCTCCCGGGCGAGTCGTTTGTCTATACGTTCACGTTTCCCGACGCTGGCGTGTATTGGTACCACCCGCACATGCGCGATGACTACGCCATTGAGCTCGGTCTTTATGGAAATTTTTTAGTAACGCCGAAAAGCCCGACCTACTGGAATACCGTTGACCGTGAAATTGCTATTTTTCTGGATGATATTTTAATTGAAAATGGCACAATCGCCCCTTTTTATAAAAAAGGTTCGGATCGCGCGCTCATGGGGCGCTTTGGAAATACTATGTTCGTAAACGGAGAAACCGATTACGCGCTCTCGGTCAAGAAAGGCGAAGTGGTTCGTTTTTACTTCACCAACAGCGCGAGTGTCCGGCCGTTTAATCTCGCTCTTGAAGGCATCAAACTGAAACTTGTCGGCGGAGACAATGGCGCATATGAACGCGAGGAGTGGAAAGATTCTGTGCTCATCACCCCTTCTGAACGCGCCATCGTCGAGGCACGTTTTGACGCGCCGGGCGAATACGCGATTCAAAACAAAACTCCCAATGCGACCACGCGTCTCGGAAAAATTATCGTTTCGAAAGAGCCTATCGCCTCCGCGTCCGCAAATTTATTTCAGACACTCCACGATAATACAGAAACCATCAAAACCATCAATCCTTTTCGTCCTCTTTTTACAAAAGAAATCGACAAGCACATAAAGCTTGCGCTTGATATGATGGGGGGCGGTATGGGGATGATGTCTGCCCGTCAAAATGCAGGCGGGGGCAACAGTGGTCACTCAATGCCGTCTGGTATGGGTGGAGGCCAAATGATGGGTGGCGTGACGGAAGACGGCCTGCCTGCCGCGCAATCGGCGCAGGCAGGAATTGAATGGGACGATGCAAACAACGCGGGAATGAATGCGATGTCTAACACAAGCATGGTGGCATGGAAAATTATCGACCAAGGTTCTGGCAAGAGCAATATGGATATTGATTGGAAATTTAAGGTCGGAGAAAAGGTGAAGATTCGCATTGAGAATGACGGCACCTCCGTACATCCCATGCAACACCCGATACATTTTCACGGCCAGCGATTCTTGGTAGTGAATAAAAACGGCGTACCGCAAACCAACCTTGTGTGGAAAGATACCGTCAATGTGCCCGCAGGGCAATACGTGGATATTTTGGTTGATATAGAAAACCCCGGCGTATGGGTGGCGCACTGCCATATCCTTGAACACATAGAAGCCGGTATGGTGTTTCCGTTTACCGTTGAAGAATAATTTGTTATTAATTAATAACAAAATAATTTTATGATGAACTTTGGATTTGGAGCTATGGGCGGGTTCGGCTGGATAGTTATGGTCATCTTTTGGGGGCTTGTAATCTGGGCGATTGTCGCTTTAATAAGAGGCGATTTTGGAAAGGGTTACGGGGGTGGACACGACCAAGTCCTCTCCTGCGCACAAAAAATAGCTGTTTTGTAACGTTTGACATATTATCGAAACGCGAGCACTCTTGGTGAGAGGCGTTATTACTCATTAAAGCTAAAGAATTAACAAAAATAATAATATGCAAACAACATTAAAGTATAAATATGTATCAGCCGTTCTCATTCTTGGGGTGGCGGCATTTTCTCTTATCTCGTGGACGCTCGCTCAAGCGGCAAGTGGAATAATCACCGTCTGTGTTAAAAAGGAAGGAGCAATGTATATGATTGGCGAAGGATTCAAGCGCGCTGACTGCAAAGATAACGACCAGCCAATCAGCTGGAATGTTACAGGACCACAAGGGCCACAAGGCATACCGGGAGTTGCGGGTCCAGTAGGCGCACAAGGGCAAACAGGCCCACAAGGTCCCGCGGGAGTTAACGGTTTACCAGGAGCAGATGGCGCTCAGGGTTTGCAGGGACCAGTAGGACCCCAGGGAATTCAAGGCCCTACTGGAACAAGTACGGGAAGTCTTGTTAATAAATCTCGGGTATATATAAAGCGGGGTGGTGGAACAGGAATTTATATACCCTTTACACCTCATCATCTCGAGGTATTTTGTGATAGTCCAAACGATATCATGCTGACATCACGGCCTGTATTTTTTGGCGCTGGTAGTGTGGAAGTTATGGAAAATTATCACAACTTTAACCCACTCGGCACAGATAGCTGGGTGCTAGATTTTAGCTGGCAAACTTCAGCGCCTTGGGCATATTACTTTGATAATGGCTTGCTCGACCTTTATGATGCAGAGGTTAGGGACAAGCTCATAAATCTCGAGATAACCTGTCTTCGCGGCGAATAACAGTTTGCTGAAAAACTTTTCTATTCTTACAGATTAATCAGCCTGTCTGATTTTTATTGAAAAACTCTCATCGTCCGCATATTTTTGAGCACGATCATTGATAAAGTATCGTCCCCGCGCTTCCTCAAAAGACAGGTCGGTATCAATGAGGCCAAGTTTGTATGCAAGTTTATCCGAACTCTCGGGGAACAAGATGCGCCAGTTTAAAAAGGGAATTCTATTCGGAGTAATGGTGTTTACGTGCCGTACGATGCCCGTGGTACAGGTATTGGTGACTGTGTTATAAAATTCCGGATTATCTTTGAGATAATTTGCACGCAGAACCATATCCAAGAATAATTTCCGCATTTTTTCCTTTGTAGTTTTTGCCGGGTATACATACACTAAATCTTTTCGATAATTAGTGCGCAGTTTGATAACATCACGCTCATCAGCAATCACGTACATGAGTTCGTATTGATTGAAAAGTCCTTTGACGGGGTGAAAGGACTCACCTTTTTCTTTTCGTATTTCTATTGAAATTGCAACAAACTGATCGTCTTCAAATTCAAAACTTAAGAACGTATGAGCTGATCCGGGAATTCCAGAAAATGGTTCGACGACATAATATACATTTTTAATTTTATTTAAGTCAAATGTTTTATCGTAATATCCCGGAACATAATCTTGAGTAGATGTGTAGGTAAAATTTCGAACGTTATGTATTGTTATTAAAGTATCACTGATGTCAGCATAGGGAAGTATCGACTGATCAATAGCCCATTCCCGATCATTTGATGGTGTAATGGCGATATGTACAACAAACAGTGAAAGTGCAACACTCGCTATAAAAATAAGAAAAAGATACAGGAGCCACTTAAATAATTTTTTCACATTTTAATTATAGCAGATTTCGTGGGGAACCAATTAGATCCAATAAAAAAACGGGCACCAAAAATCGGTGCCCGTTCTACTTTCATACTCTTCTTATGAATCTCTTTTGAGAAGAGTACCCCCTGAGACTCCGCCCGGAGCAGTTGCAAAATCAGTGATGGTGATGAAGATGTATCCTGATGCCCAACATATTTTGAATGAGCCATTTTTCAAAGCGCATTTCACGATGTACATGGGAATGTTTACCCAACCACAACATGTGAGCGATTTTGAACATATAGACAGTAAGTCCCATGGAAATAAGTAAATCAATTCCACGGAGCCAGACATCCACTTGCACAATCTCCACCAGAAACAGTACTGCAACCATTGGTACGACAAGTTGCGCAACAGACATGAGAAATCCCATTACAACAAGCAACTCACTGCGCCGTAGGTCCATCACCGCATGCTCAATGAGTGCACCACGCATCTCATTGGGTTTATGTGATTGTGCGAGAGACAAAATCCAGACCCTCACAAGATCAATCACACTAGTAGCAAGTCCCACAAGGAGAATCCAAATAGGGGAAACAGTATAACCATCCCCATTAAATCGATCCCATCCTTCATGTAAGACAAGTAGTGCGGCAACAACAAGTATAAAAGCGATAACACGAGTTCCCTTGCGCCGAAGTTCATGCTCTCGAGCAGGATCTTTTCCTATCTTGCGAACAACGCGTACTCCCCACATGTCTGCAAATCCATCTGAAAATGCGTGAAGGGAATCGCTTAGGGCGGCCATACTGAAATTGTATCCTACTGCCGCACCAATAACTCCTGCAATAATAGCCAAGAAACTTGTTACCCAATATGGACGCTCCTCTTGTTTACTGCGCTCTTGTGGGGTGCAATGGCAACTTTCTTCTGGCGCGCGACATGATGGTGCATGTTCGCGCGTTAATCTATGGAAAAACGCGGACATGGTCCACCTCCGTTATGTGATTTAAACAACTGTTCAGTTATAAAGAACTGTTACTTTTTTAGACTATCACAAATTTTAGTATTTGTCAATTATACCATTGAATGCTAAAATGGTGTTCATGCTCTACACGCGCAAGGGAGATAAAGGAGACACGGGAACATTTGGCTGTAATCAGCGTATGTCAAAAAGTTCTGCGGTCGCGGAAGCGCTCGGAACGCTTGATGAGTGTAATTCGTTTCTCGGGGTGTGCAAGATGAATGTTAAAACAAAAGAGATGACGGTCGGAGACAGGGGATATGAAACGATACTTGATTGGGTTCAGCAAAATCTTTTTATTGTGCAGGCGGAAGTTGCGGGTGCGCCAAAAACGATTGAAGAGAAAAAAGTGAAAGAGGTTGAGGAAATCATCGCATCCATTGAAAAAGAATTACCGCCGATCAAAACTTTTTTTGTTTCGGGCGGAACCCTCTTGGCGGCCCAACTTGATTTTGCGCGGACGTTGGCACGTCGCGCGGAGAGGAGAGTGGTCGGTGTTTCAGAAGAAGGAAGGGTAACTGTGGGAGAGCACACCAAATCATTTCTCAATCGCCTCTCAAGTCTTTTGTACGCGATGGCTCGACTTTCTAACCACAAATCTGGTATAACAGAGGAACCGCCGACATATAAATAGGCGGTAACAATAAAATATGGTGCTTATGGTGTAACGGTTAACACAGAGGCTTGTGGAGCCTTTAATTCGGGTTCGATTCCCGATAAGCACCCCAAACGGTATCTAATATAACCGAGTTCGGTTGATTGGATATCATTGCAGGAATCTCGGCAATTTGTCGGGATTTTTGCGTTTTAGGGGCAATCTTGGATTTTGATTTGCCAGCTATGAATGGAGTAAATTCTACGGCCAAGTCGGTTATTATTCTCGGACCGGTAATTTCTTTGTATTTCTTGGTAAAGACCAAATCCTCGGCTTGCATCAGACCTCTGATGATCGGTGACGGTATTACGGTTTGGATTTTTTTGTCAGCCACCTCAAACCTCTCCCAGTAAAGGCCGAGGAACAATCGTTTCATTTCATCCGGCGATTTAGTATAGGCTTCGTAAGCGTTGCGGACGAATAAGAGCATGTCTTGCAGTTCATCGATTCTCATATTGAGTTTTTTATCTTGGACGTACAGTTCGTCTTGCAACAGCTCAAGCTGTTCTTTGATTTTTATTTTTATTCTGGTGAAGTCGTCATCGGTAATAAGTCCGGCAAATAGTTTTTCCTCGGCTGTATCCCGTTTCTTTTCAAACATCATTTTTTGAGTATTCAGAGCTCGCTTATCTTTGTTGATCACTTCTTTGCGACTGCTGTAAATCTTTTCAATCTTGGTCACCAGCCTGTCGGTAAAATTGGGAGTAAATTCTATGTATTTGAACAGGTTAGCAACTTGCTGTTCTATATCCCAAACTTCCACATACTTATCTTGGCATTTAATCTGATCGCCGGACCGGTTGCAGTGATAATAAGATTTATTTTTCTTAGGGTGATGTTCGGCGGTGTATCTTTGTCCGCAGTTGGCACAAAAGGTCAGGCCTCGCAGAATGAAGTTGAATTTTTGCCGTCGGCAAGCATATCTATTGTGTTCGGCCATAACCAGTTGGACTCGTTCCCATAAATCTTTATCTATCAGCGGTTTGTGTTTTCCGATGTTAACTAATCCTCGCCAACGCATTTCGCCGTAGTAAAAAGGATTTTTTAATATCTCAATCATCTTGCTGTGGGCGAGTCGTTTGTCGGCGTGTGTCCGG